>NZ_LFJB01000131.1:0-28052 GCF_006658625.1 Bradyrhizobium sp. UNPF46 | reverse complement strand
CAGGCTTGGCGGGCGCCGCGGCGGGCTTGGCCGCGCCGGCACCGTCGGTGATCTGGCCGAGCAGCGCGCCCACGGCAACCGTCGCGCCATCGGCAGCGATGATCTCGCTCAGCGTGCCGGCGGAGGGCGCCGGGACTTCGATGGTGACCTTGTCGGTCTCGAGCTCCACCAAGGGCTCGTCGACGGCGACGGGATCGCCGGCCTTCTTGAACCAGCGGCCGATGGTGGCCTCGGTGACGGATTCGCCGAGCGTCGGCACACGAATTTCAGTCATGGTCTCTTCCTTAAGGGATCGCCAATGCGGTCATAAGTCGGTCGTCAACGGCCCGCGAAAAGCGGGCCATCCAGCAAGCCGGGACGCTTCGCCTTGACGCGGAGGCCACGAGTTACTGGATGCCCCGCTCCGGTGCGCTGGAGGCGCACGAGGCGGGGCATGACGCAGTTCAAAAAATTCAGCTCAGTGCTTCGTCCAGGAATGCCTTCAGCTGGGCCTGATGCTTGGACATCAGACCCGTGGCGGTCGCGGCGGAAGCGGCGCGGCCGACATAACGCGGACGCCGGCTCGCGCCGTTCACCTGGTTCAGCACCCATTCCAGATAGGGCTCGATGAAGTGCCAGGCACCCATGTTGCGGGGTTCTTCCTGGCACCACACCATCTCGGCCTTCTTGAAGCGCGACAGCTCGGCCACCAGCGCCTTCAGCGGCACCGGATAGAGCTGCTCGACGCGCATCAGGTAGATGTCGTCGATGCCGCGCTTCTCGCGCTCCTCGTAGAGGTCGTAATAGACCTTGCCGGAGCACAGCACGATGCGGCGGATCTTCTCGTCGGGGACGAGCTTGATCGGCTCGTTCGGCAGCATCTGGGCGTCATCATAGAGGATGCGGTGGAAGGTGGTGCCCTTCGCCAGCTCTTCGAGACGCGACACCGCCCGCTTGTGACGCAGCAGCGATTTCGGCGTCATCATGATCAGCGGCTTGCGGATCTCGCGGTGCAGCTGCCGGCGCAGCGCATGGAAGTAGTTCGCCGGGGTGGTCGGATAGACCACCTGCATGTTGTCTTCCGCGCACATCTGCAGGTAACGCTCGAGGCGCGCCGAGGAGTGCTCCGGTCCCTGCCCCTCATAACCGTGCGGCAGGAGGCAGACGAGGCCGGACATGCGCAGCCATTTGCGTTCGCCCGAGGAGATGAACTGGTCGAACACGACCTGCGCGCCGTTGGCGAAGTCGCCGAACTGGGCTTCCCACAGCGTCAGCGTGTTCGGCTCGGCGAGCGAATAGCCGTATTCGAAGCCGAGCACGGCTTCTTCCGACAGCAGCGAGTTGATGACTTCGTAATGGCCCTGCTCGCCACCGAGATGGTTGAACGGCGTGTAGCGGCTCTCGTCCTCCTGGTCGATCAGGACCGAATGGCGCTGCGAGAAGGTGCCGCGCTCCGAATCCTGTCCGGACAGGCGGACGTGGTGGTTTTCGTTGAGCAGCGTGCAGAACGCCAGCGCCTCGCCTGTCGCCCAGTCGATGCCGTTACCGCTCTCGATCGCCTTGGCGCGGTTATCGAGGAAACGCTGAATGGTGCGGTGAACGCGGAAGCCGTCCGGCACCTTGGTGATCTTGCGGCCGATGTCCTTGAGAACAGGCAGGTCGACGCCGGTGACGCCGCGCCGCGCATCCTCTTCCTGGTCGGCGATCTTGAAGCCCGCCCACTTGCCGTCGAGCCAGTCGGCCTTGTTCGGCTTGTAGGAGGTGCCGGCCTCGAACTCGGCATCGAGCCGGGCGCGCCAGTCGGCCTTCAGCTTGTCGACCTCGCCCTCGGTCACCACGCCTTCGGCGATCAGGCGCTTGGAGTAGAGCGTCAGGGTCGAGGGATGGGCCGCGATCCGCTTGTACATCACCGGCTGGGTGAAAGCCGGTTCGTCGCCCTCATTGTGGCCGTAGCGGCGATAGCACCACATGTCGATGACGACGGGCTTGTGGAACTTCTGCCGGAATTCGGTCGCAACCTTGGCCGCGAACACGACGGCTTCCGGATCGTCGCCGTTCACGTGGAAGATCGGCGCGTCGATCATCTTCGCCACATCCGACGGATAGGGCGAGGAGCGCGAGTAACGCGGATAGGTGGTGAAGCCGATCTGGTTGTTGACGATGAAGTGCACGGAGCCGCCGGTGCGGTAGCCCTTCAGGTCCGACAGGCCGAAGCACTCCGCGACCACCCCCTGGCCGGCGAACGCGGCGTCGCCGTGCATCAACAGCGGCATCACGGAGATGCGCATATCCGGGGGATCGCCGTGCTGGTCCTGCTTGGCGCGCACCTTGCCGAGCACGACGGGATCGACGATCTCGAGATGCGAGGGGTTGGCGGTCAGCGACAGATGGATGCGGTTGCCGTCGAACTCGCGGTCCGAGGAGGCGCCGAGGTGATATTTGACGTCGCCCGAGCCTTCGACCGCGTCGGGGTTGGCCGAGCCGCCCTTGAACTCGTGGAACAGCGCGCGGTGCGCCTTGCCCATCACCTGCGTGAGGACGTTGAGGCGGCCGCGATGCGGCATGCCCAGCACGATTTCCTTCACGCCGAGATTGCCGCCGCGCTTGATGATCTGCTCGAGCGCGGGGATCAGGGATTCGCCGCCGTCGAGGCCGAAGCGCTTGGTGCCGGTGAACTTGGTGTCGCAGAATTTTTCGAAGCCCTCGGCTTCGATCAGCTTCTGCAGGATGGCGCGGCGGCCCTCGCGGGTGAACGAGATCTCCTTGTCGGGTCCCTCGATGCGCTCCTGGATCCAGGCCTTCTGCGCCGCGTTGCTGATGTGCATGAACTCGACGCCGAGCGTCTGGCAGTAGGTGCGCTCGCAGATCGCGGTGATCTCGCGCAAGCTGCCGTATTCGAGACCGAGCACGTGATCGAGGAAGATCTTGCGGTCGAAATCGGCTTCGCTGAAGCCGTAGGTGCGCGGATCGAGCTCTTCGCGGTTGCGCTGGGCTTCGATGCCGAGCGGATCGAGCTTGGCGTGGAAGTGGCCGCGCATGCGGTAGGAGCGGATCAGCATCAGGGCGCGGACCGAGTCGCGCGTGGCCTGGAGCAGGTCGGCGGAGGAGATGTCGGCGCCCTTGGCTTGCGCCTTGGCGGCGATCTTGCTGCCGACCGCCTTCTCGACCTCGGCCCAATTGCCGTCGAGGGCGGAGGTGAGGTCGTCCTGCGGGGTCAGCGGCCAGTTGTCGCGCTCCCAGGACGGCCCTTCCGCGTTCTTGCTGATGTCGGCGGGCGCGTCGTTCAGGCTCTTGAAGAACTCCTGCCACTCGGGATCGACCGAGGACGGGTCCTTCTGGTAGCGGGCGTAGATTTCGTCGATATAGGTGGCGTTGGTGCCCTGCAAAAAGGATGACAAGGCAAAGGCTGCGTTCGCGTCCTGGCGAGACATACTGGAGTTCCTGGCGATTTCGGTTCGCGCGTAACAAACGGCGCTGGCGCCGAGCTCCCCGGCAGAGGCTCGGCGCGACAGGCACCCTTTACCCTATTTGCTGCGAAACTTCGCCCGGAAAAGTACGAAGAAGTGAATTAGCTTTTCAATTTTTCGGCAAGCGTGTGGCCGAGGCGTGCGGGCGACGGGGACACTGTAATGCCTGCCGATTTCATCGCTTCGGTCTTGGAACCGGCGTCGCCCTTGCCGCCCGAGATGATCGCGCCGGCATGGCCCATGCGGCGGCCGGGAGGGGCCGTGACGCCGGCGATGAAGCCGACCATCGGCTTCTTGCGGCCGCGCTTGGCCTCGTCCTTGAGGAACTGGGCGGCGTCCTCCTCGGCGGAACCGCCGATCTCGCCGATCATGATGATCGATTCGGTCTTGGGGTCGCCAAGCAGCATTTCCAGCACGTCGATGAACTCGGTTCCCTTGACCGGGTCGCCGCCGATGCCGACCGCGGTGGTCTGGCCGAGGCCTTCCTGGGAGGTCTGGAACACCGCCTCATAGGTCAGCGTGCCCGAGCGGGAGACGATGCCGACCGAGCCGGTCTTGAAGATGTTGGCCGGCATGATGCCGATCTTGCACTCGCCGGCGGTCATGACGCCCGGGCAGTTCGGCCCGATCAGGCGCGACTTGGAACCGGCGAGCGAGCGCTTCACGCGGACCATGTCGAGCACCGGGATGCCCTCGGTGATGCAGACGATCAGCGGGATCTCGGCGTCGATGGCTTCGCAGATCGCATCCGCAGCACCCGGCGGCGGCACGTAGATCACCGACGCATCCGCGCCGGTCTTCTCACGCGCCTCACGCACGGTGTCGAACACCGGCAGGTTCAGATGCGTCGAGCCGCCTTTGCCCGGCGAGGTGCCGCCGACCATCTTGGTGCCGTAGGCGATCGCGGCCTCGGAATGGAAGGTGCCGTTCTTGCCGGTGAAGCCCTGGCAGATGACCTTGGTGTTCTTGTCGATCAGGATGGACATGAGGTCTGCTTTCGCGAAACTAACTGAGTGAGAGGGTCAGTGGATGCGGCGATAGACGCCGGTGAGCACGTCGGCCCAGCCTTCCGCATCCGGCGAGAACTGGATCTTCAACGAGTAGGAATCCTCATTGATGATTTCGTAGACGTGGCGCGCATTGCCGCGGAGCGAGCCGCGCACCAGCGTCAGGGTGTTGCCGACCCAGCCGCCGGAGGCGGGCGAGGGCGGCGTGTAGCCGAGCGAGTCGTACCAGAACAATTTGTAGGTCCGGTCGTCGCGGTCGTAGGTGAAGATGCCGTGGGTGGCGAAGACCTGCTTGCCGTCGCGCATCTGGACGCTGTCCTGGATCAGATAAAATCCATTGAGGTCCATGCGCGCGACGGTGCGCGAGGTCGCCGGTCCGCCCGCCGTCCAGCGCGACGGGAAGACCACCTCTTCGCCATCCCATTCGCCGGCGAACGCGGAAAGACGCGCGTGCTCGGGAAGCGGAGATGATGCGGCGAGATGGTCCTGGGCCATGGCGTTAGCCTCCCTTGACGGCCTTCACGATCTTCTGCGCGGCGTCGTCGAGATTGTCGGCCGGCACCACGTTCAGTCCGGATTCATTGATGATCTTCTTGCCGAGCTCGACATTGGTGCCCTCGAGGCGGACCACCAGCGGCACGCTGAGGCCGACTTCACGAACCGCAGCCGTGACGCCCTCGGCGATCACGTCGCACTTCATGATGCCGCCGAAGATGTTGACCAGAATGCCCTTCACGTTGGGATCGGCGGTGATGATCTTGAACGCGGCGGCGACCTTTTCCTTGCTGGCGCTGCCGCCGACGTCGAGGAAGTTTGCCGGCGCCATGCCGTAGAGCTTGATGATGTCCATCGTCGCCATGGCAAGGCCGGCGCCGTTGACCATGCAGCCGATGTTGCCGTCGAGCGTGACGTAGTTGAGATCATGCTTGGACGCCTCGATCTCCTTGGCGTCTTCCTCGGTCTCGTCGCGCAACGCGAGCACCTCGGGGTGACGGAACAGCGCGTTGTCGTCGAACGACACCTTGGCGTCGAGCACGCGGAGCTGGCCCTGCTTGGTCACGACCAGCGGGTTGATCTCCAGCATCGACATGTCCTTGGCGACGAAGGCCGCGTAGAGCTGCGCGGTGAGTTTTTCCGCCTGCTTGGCGAGGTCACCGGAGAGCTTCAGCGCGTTCGCAACCGTGCGGCCGTGATGGCCCATGATTCCGGTGGCGGGATCGACCGAGAAGGTCACGATCTTCTCGGGGGTGTTGTGCGCCACGTCCTCGATGTTGACGCCGCCCTCGGTCGAGACCACGAAGGAGACGCGCGAGGTCTCGCGGTCGACCAGGATCGAGAGGTAGAACTCCTTGTCGATGTCCGAGCCGTCCTCGATGTAGAGGCGGTTGACCTGCTTGCCGGCGGGGCCGGTCTGGATCGTGACGAGGGTCGCGCCCAGCATCTGCTTGGCGAATTCGGTGACCTCCGCGGCCGACTTGGCGATGCGGACGCCGCCCTTGTCGCCGGCCGAGGCTTCCTTGAACTTGCCCTTCCCGCGGCCGCCGGCGTGGATCTGGCTCTTCACCACATAGACCGGACCCGGCAGCGCCTTGGCGGCGGCTTCCGCGTCGGAGGCTTTGAGGACCGGCACGCCCTTGGAGATCGGCACGCCGAACTCACCCAGCAGCGCTTTGGCCTGATATTCATGGATATTCATATGGTCGCTCCCTGAACCCGCGGGCGGTGACCTCTTGGGCCCACCTCAGTCTTGTGGCTGGCATACCATATACCACAGGAACTGCAACCCGGATTCTCTGACATCGATCTGGACTGCCGACCCGGGGCCTGTCCCGACAACCGGGCCCCGGAAATGAAACCGCCGAAGACCGGTTTTCGGGCTTCGGCGGGAAGTGCTTGGCGCTTAGCGGCCGAGAAGATCGGGGGCGATCTTCTTGCAGGCATCGACCAGGCCCTGCACGGCGCCGACCGACTTGTCGAAGGCCTCGCGGTCCTTGCCGGCGAGCTCGATCTCGACGACACGCTCGACGCCCTTGGAGCCGATCACGACGGGCACGCCCACATACATGTCCTTCACGCCGTATTCGCCGTTCAGGTAGGCGGCCGAGGGCAGCACGCGCTTCTTGTCACGCAGATAGCTCTCGGCCATCGCGATCGCCGAGGCGGCCGGCGCATAGAAAGCCGAGCCGGTCTTGAGCAAATTGACGATCTCGGCGCCGCCGTTGCGGGTGCGGTCGACGATCTCGTCGAGGCGCGCCTGCGAGGTCCAGCCCATCTTGACGAGGTCGGGCAGCGGAATGCCGGCGACGGTGGAGTACTTCACCAGCGGCACCATGGTGTCGCCATGGCCGCCGAGCACGAAGGCGGTGACGTCTTCAACGGAGACGTTGAACTCGTCGGCCAGGAAGTAGCGGAAGCGGGCCGAATCCAGCACGCCGGCCATGCCGACGACCTTCTTGTGCGGCAGGCCGGATGCCTTCTGCAGCGCCCAGACCATGGCGTCGAGCGGATTGGTGATGCAGATGACGAAGGCGTCGGGCGCGTACTTCTTGATGCCGGCACCGACCTGTTCCATGACCTTGAGGTTGATGGAGAGAAGGTCGTCGCGGCTCATGCCGGGCTTGCGCGGCACGCCGGCGGTGACGATGCAGACCTTGGCGTTGTCGAGCGCCTCGTAGGAATTGGCGCCGGTGTAGTGCGCGTCGAAACCGTCGACCGGCGAGGACTGCGCGATGTCGAGCGCCTTGCCCTGCGGCACGCCCTCGGCGATGTCGAACATCACGACGTCGCCCAGTTCTTTCAGGCCGATGAGGTGAGCCAGCGTTCCGCCGATCTGACCGGAGCCAATCAAAGCAATCTTGTCGCGCGCCATGTGAGCCTGTCCTTTAGACACGTAAGGAGGGAAAACTGAGACGGGTGGTTATCCCTTTCGCCTCCCCCGTTCAAGTCGCCCAATGCCCAATTGTCGGGCTTGGCGCGATAGCAGCCATACAAGCCCGTCATTCCGGGGCGCGACGAAAGTCGCGAGCCCGGAATCCATCGGGCAAGAGGGCGCGCCGATGAATGGATTCCGGGCTCGTCGCTTCGCGACGCCCCGGAATGACGGCGGGAATAGGACTTAAGTCTCTACCAGGCCCTTGGTGGAGCCGCTGGCGGTGGAATCCTTGCGGCCGTGCGCCAGCGCCAGATAGGATTCCGAGCTCATCTCGATCAGGCGCGAGGCGGTCCGCTTGAACTCCATGGCCTCGGTGCCCTCGTGGGCGAGGTAGAGCGAGATCGGGTTGGCGTCGGCCGAGGCCATCAGCTTCACCGCATTGTCATAGAGCGTATCGATCAACGTGATGAAGCGCTTGGCGGCATTGCGCTGGGAGAGATCCATCACTGGAATATGGTCGACCAGGATGGTGTGATAATCGTGCGCGAGCCTGAGGTAATCCGATGCGCCGAGCGGCTTCTCGCAGAGGTCGGCGAACGAAAACCGCGCCACGCCATGGGCCGAGCACGGCACATGCAGGATGCGGCCCTTGATCGAAATGTCGCGCGAGCGGCATTTGGCGCCGCCCGACATCCGTTTCCAGGCGCGGTCGAGCGCAGCATCGGCATCGGCGTCTGCCGGCGTCAGCCACATCGGCACGCCCTGCAGCTTCTCCAGGCGGAAGTCGGTACGCGCATCGAGCCGCGCGACGTCCATGTGGTCGGTGATCTGCTTGATGAAGGGCAGGAACAGCGAGCGGTTCAGGCCGCCCTTGTAGAGATCGTCAGGCGCGACGTTGGAGGTCGCGACCACGACGGTGCCGAGCTCGAACAACTTTGCGAAGAGACGCCCGAGGATCATCGCGTCCGCGATGTCGGTGACGTGGAATTCGTCGAAGCAGAGCAGCCAGCTCTCCTCGAAGATCGCATTCGCGGTCAGCGCGATGACGTCGCCATCGGCGATCTCGCCGCGCGCGATGCTCTGGCGATAGTCGTAGATGCGCTCATGCACGTCGGCCATGAATTCGTGGAAATGCGCGCGCCGCTTGTGCTCGACCGAGGAGTGCTGGAAGAACAGGTCCATCAGCATGGTCTTGCCGCGGCCGACCTCGCCATGGATATAGAGCCCGCGCGGCGCTTCATCCTTGTCGCTGCTGCTGAACAGGCGGGCGAGCAGGCCCTGCTTGCGCTGCGGCTTGTAGTTCGCAAGCCGCAGGTCCAGCGCCGCATAGGCCTCGGCGACTTCGGCCTGCGCGGCATCCGGCTCGATCGCACCGGCGGCGATCTGGGCCTGATACGCGTCGTTGAAGGGGGAACTGGGGGTCGAGAGCATGGCCCTTTACCGCCAGAGACGGACGGAAATTGCAACCGCGTATTGGCGCAACGGCTTATGCGCGACCTCTTTCGCGGAAACCGGCCGGATGCCCCGGTGGGACGACAAGCCGAGCGGGCCGTCAGAATCCAGCTTGCGGCGCCTTGAGGTAGAATATACCTATTTAGGAACCAAGGAGCCGAGCATGGCGCTGAGCATCAAGGACCCCGAAACCGAGCAATTGGCCCGGAGTCTGGCACAATTGACGGGGGAGAACATCACGACTGCGACCAAGCGCGCGATCGAGGAGCGATTGCGCCGGCTCAACGCTCAAACACACAAGGACGCGCTGCTCGAAGACCTTGCCGAGATCAGACGGCGCTGGAGCGAGATGCGCGTCCTGGACGACCGCAAGCCTGAAGAAATCCTCGGATACGACGATCATGGATTGCCACGCTGATGGTGATCGACACATCCGCGATCGTGGCAATCGCGCTCGACGAAGACGATGCCGCGGATATGGAGCGACTGATCGTGGACGATCCGATCCGCCTGATTTCCGCGGCGACGGTGCTTGAAGCGACGATGGTGATCGAGACGCGGCTGGGCGATGCGGGCGGGCGCGAGTTCGATCTCTGGCTCGTCAAGATCGGCGCTGAGATCGTCGCGGTCGATGCCGTGCAAGCCGACGCGGCACGGCGCGCCTGGCGGCGCTTCGGAAAGGGGCAACACGCCGCGTCGCTCAATTACGGTGATTGTTTTTCTTATGCGCTGGCCATGACCCGTGGCGAACCACTGCTGTTCAAAGGCGAGGACTTTGCGAAGACCGACATCAACCGGTCGAGCGTGACGCCGCTGCGATAACGCGCCGAGGTGCGGGCCCCACCCACACAGTTCGTAGACGTCCTCGGCAAGAGCGGCCGGAAGAGACCCGCAGGGGCTTCATCCCGTATTTTTGTTGCGCGCCGAAAGCTCGGCCGTCGCCAGGCCTCCGACGCAGCAGACGGCCATGCTCGACAACCAAACCCAATACCCGGCCCCATAGGCCCGGATCGGATTGAGGATGCCAGCTTCATTCATCATGACTTCCCGTTGAAGCAGGAACGATGCCGCGATGACGAGTGCAGCCAGGCCTGCACCGAATGCCAAGAATCTCGCGTCAGAGATCCTGTCCGCGACTGCGAGACCAAACCATGCCGAAAAAAGGACGGGGTTGGCGAGCCAAGTCCAATTCGTGACGGACGCTAACAGGCCGAACGGCCCGGCGATCAAGATGTCGTATCCGCGCTGGCATGCAGGCGCGCAAAAAGCATCGAGGGATAGGCACCAGAGGTACAGCGCAATACTGAGGCCCAGCGAGCCGTATCGCCAAAATTGATCGACCCGCACCGTTCGATTTTCCGCCTACTCACACAGCTCGTAGGCGTCCTCGACCACGTACGGGCCGCCGCCGGTCGATGCCCGCGACGAGAACAGCACGAAACGCTCCGCCATGAAGGCCTTGCTCGGGAAGTAGCCGCGCAGCGAGAGATAGTCGGCGACGTCGCGATCGCTGGCGTCGTGCAGCCGGGCCAGCGTGACATGCGGGATGTATTTGCGCCCCTCGGGGTTGAGACCGATCCGCTGCATCATCCGTTCGAGCTCGGCCTGCAATTCCATCAGCGGCTTGCTCGGCACGATCGTCGCAACGACGGCGCGCGGCTTGCGGCCGCCAAAACTCGTGAGGCCCTGCACCTTGACCTCGAAAGGCCTGCGGTCGACGCGAAACAGCATCGAGGCGATCTCGTTGGCGGACATGCCGTCGATATCGCCGATGAAGCGCAGGGTGACGTGATAATTTTCGGGATCGATCCACCGGGCGCCGGGAAGGCCGCCTCTGAGATTGGAAAGCGACTGGCCGATCTCGGCCGGAATTTCCAGACCAGTGAACAAACGCGGCATCGTTTCGCACTCCCGATGCTTGGGCATGATCCCAGGGAAAGACCATATCCAAATTTTAGAGCCGGTGACGAATCACCGGTACCCTGATTCCTATCGCAGTTGTGTGACTCTGCGAAGCATCGCGCGGGCCACCCCGTGAAAACCCTGGGAATTAGGGTTAGCGTTGCCTGCTTTTCATCGCCGCTGCTCGCTTATGTTGCGCAAGAATGCCTCCACACTGGGCATGATGTTGCCGACGATGATGTCGACGCCGGCCGCGGTCGGATGAATGCCGTCCGCCTGGTTGAGCTTGGCGTCGGCGGCAACGCCCTCGAGGAAGAACGGATAGAGCGGCACCTCGAATTTCTTCGCGAGATCCGGATAAATCGAATTGAAGCGCGCGGCATAATCGGCGCCGTAATTCGGCGGCGCCAGCATGCCGCACAGCATCACCGCGATCTTGCGCGTCTTGAGCCGCTGGACGATGTCGGCGAGCGCGGCGCGCGCCAAATCGGGATCGATGCCGCGCAACGCATCGTTGGCGCCGAGCTCGACGATGACGCCCTCGGTTCCTTCAGGCACCGACCAGTCGAGCCGGTCGCGCCCGCCGGAGGTGGTGTCGCCGGACACCCCGGCATTGATCATGTCGACCGCTATGCCTTTGGCCTGCAAGGATTTTTGAAGTTTTTGGGGAAACGCATCCTGGGCCGGCAGGCCGAGACCCGCGCTCAAGGAATCGCCGAGAACGACCAGCTTGACCGGTTTTGTCGCCTCCGCCCAGGCCGGGTTCGCCATTGTCATGAAGGCGAGCATCAACACGGCTATGTGCATGAACAATCCGTAACGCCTCTCGACCGCGCTATCGGAGTTGCCATATGACCGGACCATGGACACTCGCATCGAACCCTCTTCGCTTGCCGCTACGGCGGACACCATCGCCATCTCCAACGTCAATCTCTCATTGGGCACGGGCGCGGCACGCGTACACATCCTCAAGGATATCAGCCTGCGCGTCGCCTCGGGCGAGACGATCGGCCTGATCGGCCCGTCAGGCTCGGGCAAATCCACGCTGCTGATGGTGATGGCGGGGCTGGAGCGTCCTGATAGCGGAGAGGTGGTGGTATCGGGCACGCCTTTCAATGCCCTCGACGAGGACGCGCTGGCGCGCTTCCGCGGCCGCCAGGTCGGCATCGTCTTCCAGTCCTTCCATCTGATCCCGACCATGACGGCGCTGGAGAACGTCGCGGTGCCGCTCGAGCTCGCCGGCAATCCCGACGCGGCCAGGCGCGCGGCGCAGGAGCTGCAATCGGTCGGGCTCGGCGACCGCCTGCATCATTATCCGACGCAGCTCTCCGGCGGCGAGCAGCAGCGCGTCGCGCTGGCCCGCGCGCTCGCGCCCGATCCCGCCATCCTGGTCGCGGACGAGCCGACCGGCAATCTGGACGAGGCCACCGGAAAGCAGATCGTCGACCTCCTGTTCAGCAAGCATGCCGAGCGCGGCATGACGCTGGTGCTGGTCACGCACGATTCCTCGCTCGCGCATCGCTGCGATCGCGTGATCCGGCTGCGCTCGGGCCGCATCGACACGCAGTCCGCACCGGCATGAGCGCGGCGGCTGAACCCTTCGCGAAGCCGAGCGGCATCGCGCTATCATTGCGTTATGCGCTGCGCGAATTGCGCGGCGGCCTGCGCGGCTTCTACGTCTTCATCGCCTGCATCGCGCTCGGCGTGATGGCCATCGCCGGCGTCGGCTCGGTGTCGGCGAGCCTTTCCGACGGCCTTGCCCGCGAGGGCCGCACGCTGCTCGGCGGCGACGTTTCCTTCGTGCTGTTCCAGCGCGAGGCCAAGCCCGAAGAAGTCGCCTTCCTGCGCTCGCGCGGCACGGTTTCGACCGCCGCCACCTTGCGCGGCATGGCGCGCGCGGCCGATGGCCAGCTCGCACTGGTCGAGATGAAGGCGGTCGACGACACCTATCCGATGCTGGGCCAGCTCACGTTGGTCCCGCAGCTTCCGATGTCCGATCTGCTCGCGGAGCGCGACGGCGCATTCGGCGCCGCGGCCGATCCAACGCTGCTGGCGCGGCTGTCGCTCAAGACCGGCGACCGCGTCACCATCGGCTCGGCGACCTTCCAGATCCGCAGCACGGTCGAAGCCGAGCCGGACAAGCTCGCCGGCGGCATCGGCTTCGGCCCGCGCTTCCTGATCAGCCAGGCGGGCCTGCGCGCCACCGGCCTGATCCAGCCCGGCAGCCTGGTGCGCTGGGTCTACCGGGTCAAGCTGCCCGATCTCGCCAACAACGAACGGGCCACCGAAGCCTTCATCGCGGATGCGCGCAGCGCCGCGCCGCAGGCGGGCTGGGAGATCCGCAGCCGCTCCAACGCATCGCCGCAGCTCGAGCGCAACATCAGCCGCTTCACGCAGTTCCTGACCCTGGTCGGCCTCGCCGCGCTGCTGGTCGGCGGCGTCGGCGTGGCCAATGCCGTGAAGAGCCATATCGACCGGCGGCTCGAGGTGATCGCGGCGCTCAAGGCCGTCGGCGCCACCGGGCGCGACGTGTTCGGCATCTATCTCGCGCAGGTCCTGCTGCTCGCCGCGATCGGCTCGCTGATCGGCCTTGCGCTCGGCGCCGCCATGCCCTTCGCCATCGTCGGCCTGTTCGGCAAGCTGCTGCCGCTGCCGGTGGTGCCGGCCGTGCATGCCGACGAGCTCGCGCTGTCCTTCGTCTACGGCCTGCTGACCGCGCTCGCCTTCGGCCTGTGGCCGCTCGGGCGCGTGCACGACGTCCCGGTCGCCGCGCTGTTCCGCGACACCATCAGCTCGGACTGGCACCGGCCGCGCGCGGGCTATCTCGTGCTGATGGGCGTGGTGATCGCGCTGCTGGTCGCGGTCGTGATCGGGCTGTCGTTCGACAAGCGCATCGCCGCGGTGTTCGTGGCCTCCTCCGTCGTCGTGTTCGCCCTGCTGCGAGGAATCGCGGCCCTGCTGATGGGAATCGCACGGCGATTGCCGCGGACGCGGCTGCCGATGCTGCGGCTCGCCATCGCCAACATCCACCGGCCCGGCGCGCTGACGCCCTCGGTCGTGCTGTCGCTGGGGCTCGGGCTCGCGGTGCTCGTCACCATCACCCAGATCGACGGCAATCTGCGCCGGCAGTTCCTGGCGGCCCTCCCCGATCGCGCGCCGTCGTTCTTCTTCATCGACATTCCGAGCGCGCAGGCCGCACCGTTCGACGAGTATCTGCGCAAGATCGCGCCCGGGGCGACGGTCGAGGACGTGCCGATGCTGCGCGGACGCATCGTCGCTGCGCGCGGCGTACGCGCCGAGGACCTCAAGCCCACCACCGATTCGGAATGGGTGCTGCAGAGCGACCGCGGCCTGACCTACACCGCCGAGCTGCCGAAGGGCTCCAAGGTGGTCGAGGGCGAGTGGTGGCGCGCCGATTATTCCGGCCCGACGCTGGTCTCGATGGAGAAGAAGATCGCCGACGGGCTCGGCCTCAAGCTCGGCGACGAGATCGTGGTCAACGTGCTCGGCCGCGACATTCCCGCCAAGATCGGCAATCTGCGCAGCATCGACTGGCAGGGGATGGGCATCAACTTCGTCCTCGTATTCTCGCCGAACGCCTTCAAGGGCGCGCCGCACACCCACATCGCGACCCTGACGGAGACGGGCGGAACCGCGGCAGGCGACGGCAAGATCATCAAGGACGTCGCCGCCGCCTATCCGATGGTGACGAGCGTGCGCGTGCGCGAGGTGATGGAGACGGTCGGTTCTGTCGTGACCAATCTGGCACTGGCGATCCGCGGTGCCAGCGCCGTGACCCTGATCTCGGCGATCCTGGTGCTCGGCGGGGCGCTCGCCGCCGGCCATCGCCACCGGGTCTACGATGCGGTGATTCTGAAGACGCTGGGCGCGACGCGGCTGCGGCTGCTCGGCGCCTATGCGCTCGAATACCTCCTGATCGGGCTCGCCACCGCGGTTTTCGGCGTGATCGCCGGCAGCTTAGCTGCCTGGATGATCGTGACGCGGCTGATGACGCTGAGCTTCGTCTGGCAGGCCGGCAGCGCGGCCGGAGTGGTCGCGGCCGCGCTCGTCGTCACCGTCGGACTCGGGCTCGCAGGCACGCTGCTGGCATTGAACAAAAAGCCCGCCACGGTGTTGCGGAATTTGTGACAAAATGTAGCGGATGGCCGCTCGGATGCGGAATCGCACGATTCCCGCGATTAACCACGACTGCTCGTCAGGTTCGCGTCAGGATTGCCGCCAAGGGCGACATTCAGCCGCGCGTGGAAGGTTGCAGTGAATGTGTTAGTTTCCCACATATCGAATGGGTTCGGAGCCCGGATTGTTAGCCAAAATTTAGTCGGCTGGCATTGGTATCCGAGATAGAATTTGACGAACCGGCGGCATGGCGACCCTCATGCCGGACCGGACCAACCAACGGGAATTCGACCATGTCGGACCTAGACCGTAACTACGCTTCTCCTTTCGGCAGGGCCGCCGGGCGTGTTGACGCCGCGACGGTCGATGCCGGCCTGCGCGCCTACATGCTGCGCATCTACAATTACATGAGCATTGGCCTCGCCATCACCGGCCTGGCCGCGCTCGGCGTCTACATGGCTGCCGTGACTGACGTCCCGACCGCGGACGCCGTCCGCGTCGGCAATATGTTCCTGACGCCGTTCGGCTACGCGATGTTCGTCAGCCCCCTGAAGTGGCTGTTCATGCTCGCGCCGCTCGCCATGGTGTTCGTGATCTCGGCGGGCATCAACCGTCTGGCGCCCTCGACCGCCCAGATCCTGTTCTGGGTGTTCTCGGCGCTGATGGGCATCTCGCTCTCGTCGATCTTCCTGGTGTTCACGCACACCTCGATCGTGCGGGTGTTCTTCATCACCGCGGCGACCTTCGGCGCGCTGAGCCTCTACGGCTACACCACCAAGCGTGACCTGACCGGGATGGGCTCGTTCCTGTTCATGGGCCTGATCGGCATCATCATCGCGAGCCTGGTGAACCTGTTCCTGGCCTCTTCGATGCTGCAGTTCATCGTGTCGGTCGTCGGCGTGCTGGTGTTCGCGGGCCTCACCGCCTGGGATACCCAGCGGCTGAAGAACGACTACATCTACGGCTACGCTTCGGCCGGCGGTGACATCGCAGAGCGTGCGGCCATCACCGGCGCCCTGTCGCTGTACCTGAACTTCATCAACCTGTTCACGCTGCTGCTGCAGCTCCTCGGCCAGCGCGACTAAGCTCTGAGACGAGAGGACGGACACGAACCCCGGCCGAAAGGCCGGGGTTTTTGTTTGGGCAGGTGCACGCCCGTATCCCGGATGGAGCACCGCTCTCTCCCCGTCATTGCGAGGAGCCCTTACGACGAAGCAATCCAGAGTCCCTCCGCGGATGCATTTCTGGATTGCTTCGCTGCGCTCGCAATGACGGGTGGGGCAGCACCGGAGCCCCTTCCAGCACCTGCGGGAAGGCTCTAATCTTCTCCCATGTCCGCACCAGAAATCAGGCCCACGCTTGAGGCCGACCTCCCCGCCATCACCGCCATCTATCAGCAGGCCGTCCGCGAGGGCACTGCGACGTTCGAGCTGGAGCCGCCTGACCTTGCCGAGATGACGCGCCGCTATCGCGCGCTGATCGACGGCGGCTATCCCTATTTCGTCGCCATCCTCGACGGACGCGTGGCCGGCTATGCCTATGCCGGCGCCTACCGGCCCCGGCCGGCCTATCGCTTCACGGTCGAGAACTCGATCTATCTCGATCCCTCGTTCCACCGCCGCGGCGTCGGCTCAAGGCTGCTGGAGCGGCTGGTCGCCGAATGCGAGGCGCGCGGCTTCCGCCAGATGATCGCGGTGATCGGCGATTCCGCCAATGCCGGCTCGATCGGCGTGCACACCAAGGGCGGCTTCAAGATGATCGGCACGCATCCCAATGTCGGGCTGAAATTCGGCCGCTGGCTCGACACGGTGATGATGCAGCGCGACCTCGGCGAGGGCGGGAGCACGGTGCCGGGGAAGTAGGGCTCACTCGTCATTCCGGGGCGCGCAGCACGTGTCCGAAATCCATTGAACGGCACGGACGATGGACCAACGAATTCCGGGCTCGCGACTTCGTCGCGCCCCGGAATGACGACCGTACGCGAGGCTACACCACCGCCAATTTCCGATCGATCGCCAGCAGCACGCGCTCGAGCTCGTGGCCGCGGCGCAGGATCAGGCCCGTCGCCGAGATCACGCTGTACATGCCCTGCTTGCGCGCCAGCCGCGGGTCCTTCTCGATGCGGTAGATCGGCACTTCCGAGGCGCGGCGGTAGACCGAGAACACCGCGCGGTCCTTCAGAAAGTCGATGGCATAGTCGCGCCACTCGCCATCGGCGACCATACGGCCGTAGAGATTGAGAATACGGTGCAGCTCGAGCCGGTTGAACGTCACCCTGCCCTGTTGCGCATTCGCAGCGGCGGGGCGCGCCGCCGCGCGCTGCTCGCTCGGATCGGCATCCTCCGACATCAGACTCATAGGAAGCGCCTCCTCATCGCACAACATGACCCTCGTCCGCGAAAACCGTCCCCGGAACCGCGGATCATGACGGATACATGATCGCCCCAACCGTTCCTCGCCGCAAGACCCTCGATGGAACTCGATGCACGCAACCGGTGGAATCGGTTGCGAATCAGGACACACGCCAGGGTGGAACTCTGTCGCGACGAACCGTCACGGGATCGTGCTCAAGAATCTTAGTCTCGCCGCTTTTCCGCCTAGCGACTGCCGCCCTGCATTGCGAAAAGATTCATGTGCGTTGACCCGGTCCTTTCGGTTCCGGATTCCTCAGCCCCCAGCCCCCCGGGGTCGAACAGGATCGGGTCTGTACGCGCGACAAGGAGGGCCAACGCAAGTTGGTCCTTTTTTGTTTTTGTCGGGATGTTTCTGCCTCGACGAGTTTCTCCGAACATCCGCGCGAAGATTTTCTGTCCTCATCCTGAGGGCCGCGCTCTTGCGCGGCGCCTGGAAGCATCGAGGCCGAGCGAGCGGGGCCTGCATGGTTCGAGACGCGCGCAAGGGCGCGCTCCTCACCATGAGGGGAGAGAGTGAGTACGACGCTAGAGAATTGAAATCAGTGCAGCGACGTGTAGGCAGCGCCCAGCATCGGGCCGGGCTTCTCGCGGCTGCCGTCCTGGACATAGACCACGGCGCCGTCGACGCCGTCGCGCGTCAGGTTCTCGATCGGCACCGTCCAGCTTTCCTGACGTCCGGTCCAGTCACCGACCTTGAGCAGGTTGCGCACCACGTTGTGATAGGTGACCTGCTGTCCGCGATTCTCGCCGCGGGTGATCGCGATCGGGACCGACTTGGCGATCGAGCAGATCCAGACCTCGCCATGCGAGACGGCCGGCTCCTTGCTCGCGGCCACCGACACGTTGATCTGCTTGCCGGCGAGCGACATCGTCACCGGCACGCTCATCACGCCCACACCCTTGTCGGTCTTGCCGATCGCGCTCTCGATGCCGGCGCGATCGCTGCCGATGACATGGGTGGAACCGTTGACCACGACCTGCGGCGTGTAGACCTCGCGGTCGCCGCGCATGCGCGAATAGGCGCGCTGCCGTGCGGAGAAGCGCGAATCCGCCAGCGTGTCCTTCCAGCCGAGATAGTCCCAATAATCGATCGGCATGCTCAGCGCGATGACCGAGGGATCCTTGGAGAGGTCGCCGATGATCTGGTCGGCGGGCGGGCAGGACGAGCAGCCCTGCGAGGTGAACAATTCGACAACGGCGCGGGGATCGGCGGAGGCGGGAACGACGACGGCGAAGATGGCACAGATGCCGAGAGCTCCCGACCAGAGCGCACCGGACCAACGCGAAACCAGATGAGAGGCCGTCATTGCTGTCATGTCGAACGTCACACACCGTCACTCGTGGGGGAAGATCTTATCGTCTGATGGTCACCGTAGTCTTACGGGGCACGACACATTCATCCGTCCAGAGAACCGTCAAAGGACCGTTTTCCGCCGGGCGGGCCCATCCGAAACGTGCCGTAAACGCGCGAAGGCGGCCTTGTGATAGGCCGCCTTCGTTTAACCTTCTACTCACGTCGCGGTGAGCCATCGTTCACAAATTCGCGCGCTAAAGTGCGGCGGGCGCACTTTAGCGGTTGTTGTTGGAGCATGATCTTCCCGGAAAACCGCTCCGCACTTTGCGCTAACGCGGCCCTTCGGGTCCGGATCATGCTCAGGCCGCGAGCTTGCGCAGCACGTAGTGCAGGATACCGCCGTTGCGGTAGTAGTCGAGCTCGTCCAGCGTATCGATGCGGCAGAGCAGCGAAACGCGCTGCAACGAACCGTCGCCGGAGACGATCTCCGCGGTCAGCTTCTGGCGCGGCTTGAGGTCGCCGACGAGGCCGCGGAGCGTGACCTTCTCGTCGCCCTTCAGGCCGAGCGACGACCACGAGGTGCCGTCCTCGAACGTCAGCGGCAGCACGCCCATACCGACCAGGTTGGAGCGATGGATGCGCTCGAAGCTCTGGCAAATCACGGCGCGAACGCCGAGCAGACGCGTGCCCTTGGCAGCCCAGTCGCGCGAGGAGCCGTTGCCGTATTCGGCGCCGGCGAACACCACCAGCGGCACCTGCTCCTGCTGGTACTTCATCGCGGCGTCGTAGATCGACATCTGCTCGCCGTCGGGCCAGTGCTTGGTCAGGCCGCCCTCGGGGATGTTGCCGTCGGCACCCTTCAGCATGAAGTTCTTGATGCGGATGTTGGCGAAGGTGCCGCGCATCATCACTTCGTGGTTGCCGCGGCGCGTGCCGTACTGGTTGAAGTCGGCCGGACGCACCTGGTGCTCGCTGAGATACTTGCCCGCGGGCGAGGTGAGCTTGATCGAACCGGCCGGCGAGATGTGGTCGGTGGTGATCTTGTCGCCGAACATGGCGAGGATGCGCGCCTCGACGATGTCGGTGACCGGCTCCGGCTCCTTCTTCATGCCTTCGAAATAGGGCGGGTTCTGCACGTAGGTCGACGACATGTTCCAGCGATAGGTCTCGCTCTCGACCGTCTTGATCTTGCGCCAATTGGTGTCGCCCTTGAACACGTCGGCATACTTCTTCTTGAAAATCGCCGAGGTCACGAACTTCTTCATGAAGGCGTTGATTTCCTTCGTCGTCGGCCAGATGTCCTTCAGGTACACCGGCTTGCCGTCCTTGCCTTCGCCGATCGGCTCGACGGCGAGGTTCTTGGTCACGCTGCCGGCGAGCGCGTGGGCGACGACCAGCGGCGGCGAGGCGAGATAGTTCGCCTGCACGTCCGGCGAGACGCGGCCTTCGAAGTTGCGGTTACCCGAGAGCACGGCGGCGGCGACGATGCCGTTCTCGTTGATCGACTTCGAGATCTCCTCCGGCAGCGGACCGGAATTGCCGATGCAGGTGGTGCAGCCGAAGCCGACCAGGTTGAAGCCGACCTTGTCGAGATCCTTCTGCAGGCCGGAATCGGCGAGATAGCCGGCGACGACCTGGCTGCCCGGGGCAAGCGAGGTCTTCACCCACGGCTTGGCTTTCAGGCCCTTCGCGGCGGCATTGCGGGCCAGCAGGCCGGCGCCGATCAGCACGCTCGGATTCGAGGTGTTGGTGCAGGAGGTGATGGCGGCGATCACGACGTCGCCATGGCCGATCTCGAAGTCCTTGCCTTCGACGGCGAAGCGCTTGTTGGGCTCATCGGCCTTCTTGTACTCGGTGCTGAGCGCGAGCGAGAAGCCTTCGGCGACCGACGGCAGCGCGATGCGGCCTTCGGGACGCTTCGGACCGGCCATCGACGGCACGACGTCGGCGAGGTCGAGCGTCAGCGTTTCCGTGAACACCGGGTCAGGCGACTTGGCGGTGCGGAACAGGCCCTGCGCCTTGGCGTAAGCCTGCACCAGCGCGACGCGGGGCGCCGCGCGGCCGGAGGTCTTGAGATAGTCGATCGCGGCAGCGTCGACCGGGAAGAAGCCGCAGGTCGCGCCATATTCCGGCGCCATGTTGGCGATGGTCGCCTTGTCGGCGACCGAGAGATGGTCGAGGCCGGGGCCGAAGAATTCGACGAACTTGCCGACCACGCCGAGCTTGCGCAGCATCTGCGTCACGGTCAGCACGAGGTCGGTCGCGGTGACGCCTTCCTTCATCGCACCCTTCAGCTTGAAGCCGACGACGTTGGGCAGCAGCATCGACAGCGGCTGGCCGAGCATGCAGGCTTCCGCCTCGATGCCGCCGACGCCCCAGCCGAGCACGGCCAGACCGTTGACCATGGTGGTGTGGGAATCGGTGCCGACGAGCGAATCGGGATAGGCGACCTCGAAAGTGCCGGTCTTCTTGCCGACCGTCATCTTCTCCTTCTTGGTCCACACCGTCTGGGAGAGATATTCGAGATTGACCTGGTGGCAGATGCCGGTGCCGGGCGGCACGACGGAGAAATTCGAGAACGCCTTCTGGCCCCACTTCAGGAACTCGTAGCGCTCCTGGTTCTGCTTGTACTCTTCAGCGACGTTCTTGCCGAAGGCCTTGTTGTCGCCGAAGAAGTTCACGATCACGGAATGGTCGATGACGAGGTCGACCGGCACCAGCGGATTGATCTTCTCGGCATCGCCGCCGAGCTTCTGCATCGCGTTGCGCATCGCGGCAAGGTCGACCACCGCCGGAACGCCGGTGAAGTCCTGCATCAGCACGCGCGCCGGGCGGAAGGCGATCTCATGCTCCAGCGACTTCT
This sequence comes from Bradyrhizobium sp. UNPF46, assembly GCF_006658625.1. Taxonomy (NCBI): domain Bacteria; kingdom Pseudomonadati; phylum Pseudomonadota; class Alphaproteobacteria; order Hyphomicrobiales; family Nitrobacteraceae; genus Bradyrhizobium; species Bradyrhizobium sp. UNPF46. The sequence goes on along the minus strand of NZ_LFJB01000131.1, from coordinate 6,665 downwards.
TGCGCAGCCATTTCGAGACGGCGACGATGTCCTCTTTCTTGACCGAACGCCCGTCCTCGTTGCGCAGCAGGTTCTCGAGCAGGACCTTCATCGAATAGGGAAGTTTGGAAATCCCCTTCAGACCATTCTTCTCGGCCGTGGGCAGGCTGTAATAGACATAGGTCTTGGCGCCGACCTTGAGGGTCTTTTTGCATTTGAAGCTGTCGAGCGAGGTCATGTAGGAAATCCCAATTGTTAGTTATACCCGGCGGGGTATCTTAACACCGTCAGCGTATCAGGCTGGGCTGCTTGCAGGGGCAGGTTGAGTTGCTGCATCAAGTAGTTCCGGGCTTATAGAAGCTTTCTAACCGCGCCGCCACAGCCACAATCGTGCCGCAGCAACCGCGAGCCAAAAATTCCCATGCGCTACCCCAAGTTTTCCTGAGGCCTGGTTTTGAGTGACTTGAAACGAGGCGAGATGCAGCTGTCCGGGCACGGACTCACCTGCGTGCGCGGCGGCCGCCAGGTGTTTGCCGGGCTCGATTTCGCGGCCGTCTCCGGCGAGGCCGTGGCGGTCGTCGGCCGCAATGGATCGGGCAAAACCTCGCTGCTGCGGCTGATCGCGGGCCTGCTCGTGCCGGCGGGAGGCAAGATTGCGCTCGCAGGCGGCGATGCCGAGCTGACGCTGCCCGAGCAGTGCCACTATCTCGGCCATCGCGATGCCCTGAAGCCGGCGCTGAGCGTGGCCGAAAACCTGACATTCTGGGCCGAATTCCTGGGCGGCGAGCGTCTGGACTTCGCCGAGAGCCTCGCCACGGTGGGGCTCGAGCACGCCACCCACCTGCCCGCGGGCTTCCTGTCGGCCGGCCAGCGCCGCAGGCTGTCACTGGCGCGCCTGCTGACCGTCCGCCGCCCGGTCTGGCTGCTGGACGAGCCGACCAATGCGCTTGATGTGGCCGGCCAGGACATGTTCGGCGGCCTGATGCGCGAGCACCTTTCGCGCGGCGGCATGATCATCGCGGCGACCCACGCGCCGCTCGGGATTGATTCGCGGGAGCTGCGGATCGGGGGTGTGGCATGAAGTTCGCGGACCCTCAGCTTTCCAAGCGGCTGGGCTGCGGCCCATCCGTTCCCTCCCCCCTTGCGGGGGAGGGTCAGGGAGGGGGGTGCCACACGACGCGCTCTCGCGGTTCAAGCGCTTGGGAAGCCTGCCCCAAACGAATATCTCGCCCCGGGCCACCCCTCTCCCCCACCCTCCCCCACAAGGGGGGAGGGAGCGCAGTTTGCCAGAGGCGAGAGCAGGGCTCACAAGACGACCTCACTGGCCAGAGAGCCGCCCCATGACCGCCCTCTCCGCCCTGATCCGCCGGGACATCAGGATCGCGCTCCGCGTCGGCGGCGGGGCGCTGGTCGGGGTGCTGTTCTTCCTGACCGTGGTGGTCCTGATGCCGTTCGCGGTCGGGCCGGATCTGGCCCTGCTGTCGCGGCTGGGGCCGGCCATTCTCTGGCTCGGCGCGCTGCTGGCGAGCCTGCTCACCCTCGACCGGCTGTTCATGGCCGACCACGAGGACGGCTCGCTCGACCTGATCACCATGAGCCGGACCCCGCTGGAACTGGCCTGCGCCGCCAAGGCGCTGGCGCATTGGCTCGCGGCCGGCCTGCCGCTGATTGTCGCAACCCCCGTGCTCGGCCTCCTGCTCAACCTCGACATGGTCGCGACCGGCGCGGTGGCGCTGACGCTGCTGGCGGGCACCCCGGCGCTGACGTTTACCGGCATGATCGGCGCGGCGCTGGCGGTGACGCTGCACCGCGGCGGACTTTTGATGGCGGTGCTGGTGCTGCCGCTGTCGATTCCCGTGCTGATCTTCGGGGTTGCGGCCTCGCAGGCCGTGATCGTGGGCCCGATGACGTTCGGCGCGCCATTCTCGATCCTGTGCGCGCTGTCCCTGGTCAGCCTCGTGATCGGGCCGTTCGCAGCCGCAGCGAGCCTGCGGCATGGACTCGACTGAGACGGCCTCGATTGATGTTGACCCCGATCAACTTTCGTCCCCCGCTTTCGTGCTGATTGCCTGAGCGGCCATCGATGATTATCAGGGTACCATGACACTGATCGACCTCGCCAACCCCACGCGGTTCCTCGCGCTGACAGCGCGGGTCCTGCCGTGGCTTGCGGCCGCGACCGTCCTCCTGCTTGCGGTCGGTCTCTATCAAACCGCGCTGGCGCCCGACGACTACCAGCAGGGCGCGACCGTGAAGATCATGTTCATCCACGTGCCCAATGCGTGGCTGTCGATGTTCGTCTGGGGCGTGATGAGCATTGCCTCGCTGGGCACGCTGGTGTGGCGTCATCCGCTCGCCGACGTCGCCGCCAAAGCTGCAGCTCCGATCGGCGCCGCCTTCACCTTCCTCGCGCTGCTGACGGGCTCGCTGTGGGGCCGGCCGATGTGGGGCACCTATTGGGAATGGGACGCGCGCCTGACCTCGGTGCTGATCCTCTTCCTGATGTATCTCGGCCTGATGGCGCTGTGGCGCGCGGTCGACGATCCCTCGCGCGCCGCCCGCGCTGCCGCGGTGCTGACGCTGGTCGGTGCGCTGAATTTGCCGATCATCAAGTTCTCGGTCGACTGGTGGAACACGCTGCACCAGCCGGCGTCGGTGATGCGCATGGGCGGATCGGCGCTCGACAAATCGTTCCTGATACCGCTCTTGGTGATGGCGATCGCCTTCACGCTGCTGTTCGTCACGCTGCATCTGGCTGCGATGCGCAACGAGATCCTGCGCCGCCGCGTCCGCTCGCTGCAGATGATGCAGGCGAGCCGCGTGGCGTTCTCGAGCGAGATGGGCGCCGCCTCGCGCGGACAGAACGCGTCGAAAGAAGCTGGGGCCGCATGATCATGTCGCTCGGTCCTTATGCGTCCTTCATCGTGACGTCCTATGCCGCAGCGGCCCTCGTGGTCGCGATCCTGATCGGCTGGATCGCGCTGGACTATCGCAACCAGACGCAGCGCCTGCGCGAGCTCGAGGAGCGCGGCATCACCCGCCGCTCCGGCCGCAGCGCCTTGGACGCGTCATGAGCGATCAATCGACCTCCGCACCGCCGCAGCGCCGCACCTTCCTGATGGTGCTGCCGCTGATCGCCTTCATCGGACTGGCGCTCTTGTTCTGGTTCCGGCTCGGCAGCGGCGACATCTCGCGAATTCCCTCCGCGCTGATCGGCCGTCCCGTGCCGCCGACCACGCTGCCGCCGCTGGAGGGATTGCAGGCCGACAATGCGCCGGTGCCCGGCCTCGACCCCGCCGCGTTCAAGGGCAAGGTCAGCCTGGTCAACGTCTGGGCCTCCTGGTGCGTGCCGTGCCACGACGAGGCGCCGCTTCTGACCGAGCTCGCCAAGGACAAGCGCTTCCAGCTGGTCGGCATCAATTACAAGGACGCTCCCGACAATGCGCGGCGCTTCCTGGGGCGTTACGGCAACCCGTTCGGCCACGTCGGCGTTGATGCCAACGGCCGCGCCTCGATCGAATGGGGCGTCTACGGCGTGCCGGAAACCTTCATCGTCGGCCACGAGGGCACCATCGTCTACAAGCTGGTCGGCCCGATCACGCCGGACAATCTGCAGAAGATCTTGTTGCCGCAGATGGAGAAGGCGCTGAAGGCGGGGAGCTGACCGCGCGCAGCCAAGCTGAGTTCACGGCAAATTGTCGCGGCGATTGGGCGTGTCCGTGGTGCCTGCGAGCAGGCCGGACACGACGTCCCATCCCTTCTCGAACATATGGCCGACCTTGTGGCCGAAGGAATGGCCCGGGCGCAATCGCGGCGATTCCAAAATATGCGTCAAGTGCCGGTGATCGCCCGGAATGCTGCTGATCTCGGCGTCGACGGCGGCCTGGACGGCCGTCATCAGACCATCCAGACGCCGGGCCCAGTCCGATCCCTGGAGCTCGATCTGCGTTCTCAGCGCCTGCTCGATCCGGTAGATCTCGCCAACGATCTCCTTGGCCCGCACCGGGCGGTTGTTCCTGAGCGCAAACTGCATGAGGAGATGCTTCTCCTCGATCTGATCGAGCACCATCGACACCGCGATGGCGAAGGAGCCCGTGGCGATCCGCGCCGCGGCCCGGTCGTCGGCCGGGGTGGTCGCGACGGAGAGCAGTTCCCAGGAGGTTTCCAGGCGCTTTGCGAGAATCGTGAGCGCGAACGGCACGGCATCGACGCGCCTGGCCTTGAGCCCGCTCAGAAGGCCGAGAACCTTGTCCAGGCCGGCGCCCTCGAGCCGGGCAATCTTCGGCGCAAGCGCGCCGCCAAAATCCTCGAGCTCCCGCTGCATGTCGAGGTAACGCAGCATCTTCTTGAGGTCGTCGAACGTCGCATGCGAGCTGGTATAGGCCATCAGCCCGTCTTGAAGGCTGGCGGCGCCCTCGGCAGAACCAAGCAGACCGTTGAGAGAGATCAGCGCCTTCTTCTGGAACGCCCGAGCCATCTGCCGCGCTTCGGACTGCCTGCCGGCGGAAATGACCTCGTTCGCACTGGCGATGTAGTCGGCAGCCATGCTGCGCAGCAATTGCTCGGTGACGAGGCTCCAGATCGGGGCAAGCGATCCACGCGCGATCTGACCGCTGTTGGCACGCTCCGGTGCGCCGTCCATCAGAACCGGCTCGAGCGGCTCGAAGAAATAGCGTGAAGGATTTCCGACGCGATAGTGGTTCTGACCGGTGTTGCGAAACTCGGCGCGCAACGCCGCGATCAATGGCTCGGAATGCGGAATGTCCTCGCCGAGGAGATGGAGCCGCTCCAATTCGGCAAGCAGGCGGCGCCGGACCTGCGGAGCGAGCTGCCGCAGGTACTGAATCAGGTGTTCAGCGGCATGGTCCTGTTTTGCGCTCATCACCGGGCTCTCCGGCGTGCCGTCCTCTCGTCACAACGAGAGGCTACCGCCTCCGACCTTCCGGGCAAGGGAGAGAGCCGAACAATCTTGGTTTGCGGTTACAGAGCGATGAAGAATCCGATCGGCTTGATCGCGCGATCCGATCGCAGCGTCCGACGGACCGGCCCGAGTGCACGTCAGCGTGAATAGCGTGGTCGCGACCAGGGGCTACTCGGAACCGCCGTCACCCCTTGCTCACATCCCCCGCCTCGGCCTCGCTTCTCTCCAGCGAGGCCGGCTCGATGTGGTAGCGCCTGGTCAGGGGCATCTGGGCGATGGCGAAGATCATGGTCAGCGGAATCACGCCGAACACCTTGAAGTTGACCCAGAAGTCCGTGCTCTGCGTCCGCCAGATGATCTCGTTCAGCACCGCCATGCCGGCGAAGAACAGCGCCCAGCGCAGCGTGAGAATGCGCCAGCCCTGCGGCGTCAGGTTGAACACCTGGTCGAACATCACGGCGATGAAGGAGCGGCCGAACAGGAGGCCGCCGCCGAGGATCGCGGCGAACAGGCCGTAGATGACGGTCGGCTTGACCTTGATGAAGGTCTCGTCGTGCAGCACCAGGGTCAGCGTGCCGAACACCAGCACGATCACGCCCGTCACGATCGCCATGATCGGGATGTGGCGCGTCACCACGTAGGAGGCGATCATCGCCGCCACGATCGCGACCATGAAGGCGCCGGTCGCGGCGAACAGATTGAACTTCGCGTTGACGAAGAAGAACACGAGCAGCGGACCGAGCTCGGTCGCCAGCTTGAACAGCGGATGCGGCTGGGTCTTGTCCATCTCTAGCTTTCGATTCCGGCGATGGCGCGGGCGAAGTCGCGCGCGGTGAAGGGCGCGAGATCGTCGACGCCTTCGCCGACGCCGATGAAGTGCACCGGCAATTTGAATTTCTCCGCGAGCGCCACCAGGATGCCGCCGCGCGCGGTGCCGTCGAGCTTGGTCATCACGAGGCCGGTGACCCCCGCTGTGCGATGGAACGCCTCGACCTGCGACAGCGCATTCTGGCCGACGGTCGCATCCAGCACCAGCAACACGGCATGCGGCGCAGTGTCGTCCACCTTGCGGATGACGCGCACGACCTTTTCGAGCTCGTTCATCAGCTCGGCCTTGTTCTGCAACCTGCCGGCGGTGTCGATCAGCAGCACGTCGATGGCCTGCTCCTTCGCCGCCGTCAGCGCGTTGAAGGCGAGGCTCGCCGAATCCGAGCCCTGCGCGCCCGCGATCACCGGCGTCTTCGTCCGCTCACCCCAGACCTTCAGTTGCTCAATCGCCGCGGCGCGAAACGTGTCGCCGGCGGCGAGCATCACCTTGCGGCCTTCGGAGGCGAATTTCTGCGAGAGTTTTCCGATGGTGGTGGTCTTGCCGGAGCCGTTGACGCCGACCACCAGGATCACGAACGGCTTCTTGCCCGCGTCGATCTCGAGCGGCTTGGCCACCGGCGCCAGCACCTTCTCGACTTCGGTGGCGACGACGTCCTTGACCTCGTCCGCGGAGATCGCCTTGTCATAGCGCCCGGTGCCGACGGCCTCGGCGATCCGCACCGCGACTGAGGTGCCGAGGTCGGCGCGCAAGAGCACGTCCTCGATGTCGTCGAGCATGGCGCGGTCGAGCTTGCGCTTGGTGACGAGGTCGGCGACCGCGGTCCCGAGCGAGGACGAGGTACGCTTCAGCCCGTTGGACAGGCGGCGCCACCAGCTCAGCTTGGGGGGATCTGACGTGGTATCGTTCATGGCGGGGGTGTGTTAGCCGTTCCCGCCC
>NZ_LFJB01000050.1:0-28928 GCF_006658625.1 Bradyrhizobium sp. UNPF46 | reverse complement strand
AGCTGCTGACCATCCTCAACGCTATGCTGCGCGACCGAAAAATCTATAAGGTCGCACCGTCAACATAACAGTTGCCGGCTCTGCGCCGCAGCGTTTCACGCCGCGTCGCGTCCGGGACACGAGAGAACGAATGCTTCGCTCGCAACGACGATGTGGAGAGCAGAGCCCACCCGTCTCACTCCGCCGCCACCATCTGCTGCGTGCGCCACTGGCCGAGCAGGGCGCGGAGCGAGGCCGGCTTCACCGGCTTGTTGAGCACGGCGATCTTCTCGTCGCGCGCGGCCATTTGCACGGCGGGGCTGCGGTCGGCGGTGATCAGGATCGCGGGGATGCCGTCGCCGAAGCGGCGGCGGATCTCGCGGATCGCGGCGATGCCGTTGCCGCGGTCGAGATGATAGTCGACCAAAAGGCCGGTGACGCGGCGGCCGGCCGTCTCGATCGCGGCGATCGCGCCTTCGGGATCGGCGACCGCGATCACCTCGGCATCCCACGCCTTCAGGAGCGTGCGCATGCCGTCGAGGATCGCCGCGTCGTTCTCGATGCAGACGATCAGCGCGCCCGAGATCGGCGTCCGCGCCAGCGGCGTCGCGCTGGTCACGGCGGCGGTGTGGGTGATCGCCTTCGCGGTCGGCACCGTCACCGAGAACACCGAGCCGCCGCTTCTGTTGCCGTCGATGGCGATGCCGTGCTTGAGCACGCGGGCGAGGCGCTCGACGATCGACAGGCCAAGGCCGAGGCCGCGCGCGATCCGCGCGCCCTGCTCCAGGCGGTGGAATTCCTTGAAGATCTCGCCGCGCTTGACCTGGGGAATACCGACGCCGGTGTCGTAGACGCAGATCTTGAGCGAAGCGCCCTGGCGGCGGCAGCCGACCAGCACGCGGCCGCGCGGGGTGTATTTGATCGCGTTCGAGATCAGGTTCTGCAGCAGGCGCCGCAGCAGCAGCCGGTCCGACTCGACCGGCAGCGAGCAGGGCACGAAAGTGAGCTCCAGGTTCTTGGCGCGCGCGATCGGCGCGAACTCGATCTCCAGCGAGCGCATCAGGTCGGCCATCTTGAAGCTCGAGATCGAGGTCGTCATCGCCCCGGCGTCCAGCCTGGAGATGTCGAGCAGCGCGCCGAGGATCTCTTCGATGGCCTGCAGCGATTCGTCGATGTTCTCGACCAGCCGAGTCTCCTCGCCGCTGTGCTGGCGTTCGACCAGGCTCGTGACATAGAGCCGTGCCGCGTTCAGCGGCTGGAGAATGTCGTGGCTGGCGGCGGCGAGGAAGCGCGTCTTGGAGATGCTGGCATCTTCGGCCGCGCTCTTGGCCAGCGCCAGCTCGGAGTTCAGCCGCGTCAGCTCCTCGGTGCGATCGCGCACGCGCTTTTCCAGCGTCGCATTGGCGCGCTCCAGCGCTTCGGCGGCCTCGAAGGTGGGTGTGACGTCGGTGAAGGTGATGACGAAGCCGCCGCCGGGCATGCGGTTGGTGAGCACCTCGATCACCATGTGGCGTTCCGGCAGGCGTTCGAGATATGGCTCGCTGTCGGTGGTGTAGGCTATGAGCCGCTGCTCGATCATCGCCTCACGGTCGGCCTGATGGTCCGGATCGCTCACGCCCATGAATTCCAGGATCTCGCGCAGGGGCGTACCGAACTGGACGATGTGCGGGGGCACGTTGAGGAGATCGCCGAACTGCCGGTTGGAGCAGATCAGCTGCAGGTCGGCATCGAACACGGCGATGCCCTGGCGCACGTGGTTGAGCGCAGTCTGCAGGATCTCGCGGTTGAAATGCAGGGCCGCGTGCGAATCGTCGAGCAGTTTCAGCGCAGCCTTCGCCGACACCGTGCGCTTGCGCAGCAGCAGCGACATCACGAGGCGGGAGGAGGCCGCGCCGATCGAGGAGGCGATCAGGTGCTCGGCGTGCTGCAGCAGCTCGAAATCGGCAGGTGCTCCGGGCTCCAGCCGCAGATTGCGCCGCGCGGAAAAGGCCTCGAAGGAATGCCGTGCACGGTCGGGGCCGAGATATTGCGCGACGGTGGTCTGGATGTCCTGAACGGTGACGGTGGTGCGCCAGCGCCGGAAGCCCGGCGAGATCGGCGCGAGCGTGTTGGGCACGAACAGGTCGGCCTGCAATAGCTCGATGGACGAGGGCCTTCGCGCCAGCGACAGCAGCACATAGGTCAGGATGTTGAGCGACAGCGACCAGATCACGCCGTGCATCAGCGGCGGCAGATCGGCGCCGAACAGCGCCTGGGGCCGCAGCGCCTCGATGCCGAACGGGCCGTGCTGGAGCCACAGGATGCCTGCCGTGGAGGAATCCATGAAGCTCGGCATGAACAGCGTGTAGAGCCACACCGCAAAGCCCACCAGCATGCCGCCGATCGCGCCGCGCGCGGTGGCGCGCCGCCACAGGAGGCCGCCGAAGAAGCTCGGTGCCAGCTGGGCGATGGCGGCAAAGGACAACAGGCCGATCGCCGCGAGCTGGGTGTTGCCGAGCGCGCGGTAGTAGAAATACGCCATCACCATGATGGCGAAGATCGCGAGCCGCCGCGAGCGCAGCAGGAAGTCGCTGAAATCGGCGCCGCCGGTGCGCCCCTCCGGCCGCCGCTGCAGCACCAGGGGCACGATGAGGTCGTTCGAGACCATGATCGAGAGCGCAACGCATTCGACGATCACCATCGCGGTCGCCGCCGACAGGCCGCCGACGAAGACGGCGACGCTGAGCAGGTCCGCGCCGCCCTCCATCGGCAGGGCCAGCACGTACATGTCGGGGTCGGCCGCGCCGAACGGGAAGCTGACGAGGCCGGCGAGCGCGATCGGGATCACGAACAGATTGATGGCGACGAGGTAGAGCGGGAACAGCCAGCGCGCCCGGCCGACCTCGGCATCGGACGAATTCTCGACGACACTGACGTGGAACTGGCGCGGCAGCAGCATGATCGCGCACAGCGACAGAAGCGTCATGGTGAGAAAATTGCCGATCGACGGCGAATAGTTGATGGCGCGCACCGCCTCCGGCGTCTTCATGGCGCGCTCGATCAGTTCGTGCGGCGAGAACATCACGAAGGTGACGAAGATGCCGGCGGTGAGGAAGGCGACCAGCTTGATGATGGATTCGGTCGCCACCGCCAGCATCAGGCCGTGCTGGTGCTCGGTCGCGTCGGTCTGCCGCGTGCCGAACAGCACGGCGAAGGCCGCCATCGCCAGCGTCACCATCAGCGCGACGTCGCCGATGATCGGGATGTGGGAGAAGGCTTGGTCTTCGCTCAGGATCGTCGCGAGCGAGGAGGCGACCGCCTTGAGCTGCAGCGCGATGTAGGGCACCGAGCCGATGATCGCGATTCCGGCGACGGTGGCCGCCACGGCCTGGCTCTTGCCGTAGCGGGCGCCGATGAAGTCGGCGATCGAGGTGATGTTGTGGGCTTTCGCCAGCTGGATCACGCGGCGCAGGATGCCGGCCCCGAGCCCGATCATCAGGATCGGGCCGACATAGATCGCGAGGAAGTCGGTCGAGGTGCGCGTCGCAAAGCCCACCGAGCCGAAGAAGGTCCAGGAGGTGCAGTAGATCGCCAGCGACAGCGGATAGATCAGCCCGGAGGCGCGGCCGCGCCCGGCCGGCGAGCGGCGGTCGCCGTGGCTCGCCACCAGGAATAGGAAGCCGATATAGCCGAAGGCGGCGGCGATCACGCCCCAGTCGTGCAGCATGGCGAGCGTGCTTCTCCCATGGGCGCGAAAGGCGCCCGATCTCATTTTCCCAGCAAATCTAGCGCGTTGGACGGTCGCAAGCGACAGCGAAATGCCGGGGCGGGGGGAGGAACCGGGGTTGTCGTTAAGGTGCAAGCATGCACCGCGGGTGCCCACCCTCCCCTGGAGGGGGAGGGTCGATCGCGCGCAGCGCGAGCGGGGTGGGGTGATCTATCCACTTGGGCACTGTTGGATGAGGAGACACCGTCACCCCACCCCGGCCCACATTTCGCTGCGCTCAATGTGAGCCGACCCTCCCCCTCCAGGGGAGGGTAAAAAGCCTACTCCGCGGCCAGCGACTTTGCGCGCAGCGGCAGGCCGAGACGCTCCCACACTTGCAGCAGGGCCTCGGCGAGCTGATCGATCAGGCCGTCGTCGTGATAGGGCGAGGGCGTGATGCGCAGCCGCTCGCTGCCTTTGGGAACGGTCGGATAGTTGATCGGCTGGATGTAGATGCCGTGCTCCTCGAGCAGGAGGTCGGACGCCTGCTTGCACTTCTCGGGATCGCCGACGAACAGCGGCACGATGTGGGTGTCGCTCGACATCACAGGCAGGCCGGCGGCGTTGAGGATCGCCTTGACGCGGGCGGCACGGTCCTGGTGGCGCTCGCGCTCCCAGTTCGAGGTCTTCAGATGCTTGATCGCGGCGGTCGCGGCCGAGCAGATCGCCGGCGGCAGCGCGGTGGTGAAGATGAAGCCCGGCGCATAGGAGCGCACGGCGTCGATGATCTGGCCGTTGGCGGCGATGTAGCCGCCGAGGCAGCCGAACGCCTTGGCGAGGGTGCCTTCCAGCACGTCGATGCGGTGCATGACGCCGTCACGCTCGGCGATGCCGCCGCCGCGCGGGCCGTACATGCCGACGGCGTGGACCTCGTCGACATAGGTCATCGCGTTGTATTTTTCGGCGAGATCGCAGATCTTGGCGAGCGGGGCGACGTCGCCGTCCATGGAATAGAGGCTCTCGCAGACGATCAGCTTCGGCCGGTTCGGGTCCGCCGCCTTCAGCAGCTCCTCGAGATGGGCCAGATCGTTGTGACGGAACACGACCCGCTCGCAGCCGGACTGGCGGATGCCCTCGATCATCGAATTGTGGTTGAGCTCGTCCGACAGGATGAGACAATTCGGAATGAGCTTGGCGATGGTCGGGATGCCGGTCTGGTTCGAGACATAGCCCGAGGTGAACAGCAGCGCGGCTTCCTTGCCGTGGAGATCGGCGAGCTCGGCCTCGAGCTGGACCAGCGGATGATGCGTGCCGGCGATGTTGCGGGTGCCGCCGGCCCCGGTACCGACGCGGGTCGCGGTCTCGACCATGGCGCCTACCACCTTGGGGTGCTGGCCCATGCCGAGATAATCGTTGGAGCACCAGATCACGACGTCGCGCTTGCCCTTGGGCGAGTGCCAGACCGCGTGCGGGAATCGGCCGGCCGTGCGCTCGAGGTCGGCGAACACGCGGTAGCGCCGCTCAGCGTGGAGACGATCGAGGGCGGTATCGAAGAACTGGTTGTAATCCATCGGAGAAACCTGTCACGGAACCTGACCACGGCGGCCACTCGTTTTTAGAGCTTTTCCAGCTCCAATGTCTATGCGCCAGCACACATTTGTGGCGAGGCGTGCGGGTATATTGATAGCGCCGCCTGGCGGGCGATAGTTGATGTGGATCAAACGCCTAACACTTGCCCGCCGGGGCGGACCGAGGCTCCCGGGAAAGCCGAGGACCGCCTCCGCGGGCTTGGGCATTTTGTCCATGGGGCACGCTCCGTCCATGATGGCTGAGCCGGTCGCACCGATGTCGTAGCCTCGCATTCTGCGAGGCGCGGATCGGCGCCCGGCAAGCTCATGCGAAAGGACGCCCGATGAAGCGTGTGATGATCTTGAACGGTCCCAACCTCAATATGCTCGGTATCCGCGAGCCGCACATCTACGGCACGACGACGCTCGGCGAGGTCAACGCCGGCTGCGAGGAGGTCGCGGCCAAGCTCGGCCTCAAGCTCGCCTTCCACCAATCCAACCATGAGGGCGTGCTGGTCGACCTGATCCAGTCGGCGAGGCAGGATGCCGACGCCATCATCATCAATCCAGCCGGCTTCTCCTTCACCTCGGTCGCGATCATGGATGCGATCAAGACGTTCGAAGGCCCGGTGCTGGAAGTCCACATCTCCAACATCCACGCCCGCGACGAGTATCACCGCCACTCGAGGATCTCGTTCGTGGCGACAGGGGTGATCTGCGGCCTCGGACCGTTCGGCTACATCGCGGCACTGCACGCGATCGCGAACATGAAGTGAGGGGGATCCGCGGGGACGGTGCGCTTCCTCCCCCCGCGAGCGGGGAGAGGCGAAGACTCACGTCGTCCGGAACTGCAGCACGCCGTCCTTCGTCTCGGCCGTCAGGCGGCCCTCGACGAGCATGTAATTGACGTGGGCGACGAGCTCGCCGGCGGCAAAACCCATCTGGTGCTCGTCGAGCACGTGCTTGTTGAACACGACAGGCACCAGAGCGCGCGAGGTCTGCGGCACCTCGCGGCAGGCTTCCGCGATCAGGCGGCAGCGCTCTTCATGATGGTCGGCGAGCTGCTTGATGCGGGTCTTCAGTCCGTAGAACGGCACGCCGTGGCCCGGCAGCACCAGCACGTCATAGGGCAGCGTCGTGGTGAGGCTGGCGAGCGAGGCGAGATATTCGCCGAGCGAGTTCTGGTCGGGCTCGACCGCCCAGACGCTGACATTGGGCGAGATCTTGCTCAGCACCTGGTCGGCGGAGAGGAACAGCTTGTCGTCGGCGCAATACAGCATCACCTGGTCGAGCGCGTGGCCGCCGCCGGTGATCACCTTGAAGCGGCGCGTGCCGATCACGACGTCCTCGCCGTGGGAGATGCGGCGGTAGGAGGGCGGCAGCACCGAGACGCGCTTGAGATAATCCTGGCCGCGGCCGAGCAGCTTCTCGGTGAGCGACTCGTCCATGCCGTGGCGGCGGAAGAACAGCCGCTGCGCTTCCTGCCGCTCCGCAGTGCCGCGGTTCTGGTGATAGACCGATTGCAGATATTCGACCTGCGACATCACCAGCGGGCAGTTGAAGCGCTCGACGACCCAGCCAGCAAGCCCGACATGGTCGGGGTGGGAGTGGGTCACGATCAGGCGCGTGATGGTGATGCCCTTCAGCGGTCCGTCGAACAGCTTGGTCCAGGCCTCGATCGTCTCCTCGTTGCCGAAGCCGGTGTCGACCATCGCATAGCCGTCGCCGTCGGCGAGCAGGTAGATGTTCACGTGGTTGAGGCGGAACGGCAATTTCAGCCGCGCCCACAACACGCCGGGCCTGACCTCGACGATCTCGTCGTGGCCGGGATGCTGTTCCCAGGGGTAGCGCAGGGCCTCGGCCGAGGACTGGGCCGGGGACTGCGCAGTGTCGGTTTTCGCGTTCATGCTACCCGCTTAAACCCAGCGCGCGCGGGGCGCCAGCCGAAAAAGGCTGGCCCGTGGTCTCCGCATGGCGGTCATACCGGCAGTTTTCCGTAGCCCGGACGAAGCCGCCGCCCGGGCCACGGGACGGCGCTGCTACGCCGCCCGCATGTTGTTGAGGAACGCGTCGATCTCTCCGCGTAGCATGTCGGCTTCGCGGCGGAGCGCGTCGGAGGCGCCCAGCACCTCATTCGCTGCCGCGCCGGCTTCGGCGGAGGCGGTGGAGACGCCGACGATGTTGCTGGAGACCTCGCTGGTGCCGCCGGCCGCATGCTGGATGTTGCGGGCGATCTCGCGCGTCGCCGCGCCCTGCTCCTCGACCGCGGCCGCGATCGTCGTGGTCACGTTGTCGATCTCGCCGATGATCCGGCCGATGCCCTGGATGGCGCCGACTGCCGACGTGGTGATGTCCTGCATGCTGGCGATCTGGGTGCGGATTTCCTCCGTCGCTTTGGCGGTCTGGCTGGCGAGGCTCTTCACCTCGGAGGCAACCACGGCGAAGCCGCGGCCGGCCTCGCCCGCACGCGCCGCCTCGATGGTGGCGTTGAGCGCGAGCAGATTGGTCTGCGAGGCGATGGTCTGGATCAGATCGACCACGACGCTGATGCGGCTCGCGCTGTCGGCGAGGCTCTGTACCGTGGCGTCGGTCGCGCCGGCCTCGTCGACCGCCTTTTTGGCAATCGCGGCCGAGGTCACGACCTGCTTGCTGATCTCCTCGATCGAGGACGACAGCTGCTCGGTGCCCGACGACACGGTCTGCACGTTGACCGAGGTCTCCTCGGCGGCGGAGGCCACCGCGTTCACCAGCGCGTTGGACTGGTCGGCGGTGGTCGACATGCTCTGCGCGGTCGACTGCATCGAATTGGCCGACTGCGCCAGATTGTCGAGCGCGGAGCGCACCGTGTTCTCGAATTCGGCGATCTTCGCTTCCATGCGCGCGGCGCGCTCGGCCTTGGCGATACGGTCCTTCTCCTGCTCGCCGGCGAGTGCCCGGGCCTCGATCATGCTGTCGCGGAACACGGTCAGCGTTTCCTTCATCACGCCGATCTCGTCGTTCTGCCGGGAGCGGACGATCTCGGTATCGAGGTCGCCGGCCGACAGCAGCTGCATGGCGCGCTGAAGCTCGCGGATGCGGCGCAGGATGTTGCGGCCGACATAGAGCCAGACGAACAGCGCCGAGCCGACCAGCATCAGGGCGCCGAGCGCCAGCATCACGGTCGTCGCCAGCGAGGTTTCCCGCTGCGCCTGGGAGGTCGAGGCGTTGGTCTCCTTCTGTACGCCGTCGACGAGCTGCTGCACGCTGATGCCGAGGCCGACATTGAGCTTGCGCGTCTCGTCCAGGATGGTCTGGCCGTAGTCGATGGAGTCGAGCTCCTTTTCACGCAGATTGAACACGCCCGTCTTGCCGGTGCCGAGCGCGAGCAGCTTCTCCGCCGTCTCGCGCAGCATCTTGTTGCCTTGGTTGTCGGGCAGCAGATCGAGGTTGGAGCGCAGGCGGCCCTGTGCCGTCTTGAATTCCTTCTGGATGTCGTCGAGCTTGTCGCTCGTGCTCGCCGACAGCGCCGCGCTCATGTCGGCGGCGGCGAGATTGCCGCTGGCGACGACGTTGCCGAGCTGGCCGACGGTCTGCGCGGCGTCGCTGGCATCCGCGGCCGACAGGTCGGCCGAGCCGAGAATGGCGTTGACCCGGGTCTGCGCGTCGAGCATCGCCGGGCTGGCCGCGCCGACGAAGGCGCCCTGCGCGTTGCGCAGGGCATCATATTGTTTCTCATGAAGCGCGGCGATATCCAGCCGCTCGCGGGCGGCCTTGGTGAGGCTCTGCGCCGCCTCGTTGATGCTCTTCATCGTTTCGCTGAGGCCGGAGACGACGTTCTTGTCGCCGCCGAGCTGGATGATCTCGGTGAGCTTCTGTTGCGTCTGCTCCTGCAATTCCCTGAGCTTCTTGGTGCGCTCGTTCAGCGCTTCCTCGCTTTGCGCCGCGAGCAAGGCCGGTCCCTGCGCCGCCAGACTCGCGCTCAGTGCCGACAATTGCAGGCTGGCGGCAAGGCGCGGAATGTCCCGCCCGCTCAGTTCGGTCATGCGTCCGCCGAGATTTTGCAGCGCCAGGCCCGCGCCGGCCGCGATCACGAGGCCCATGCCCGCGATCACCGCGAAGGCCGCGAACAGGCTGCCGCGCACGCCCCATGTCGGCAGTTTGAAGCGCGGCAGAAAACGGCCCAAGCGGCCAAGCCCCAGACGGATCGCCATCGAAAATTCCCCCAGCTCTTGCTTATCTTTGTGGCCGGCAGTATCGGCACCGCCGGTTAAGAATTCGCAATCTCCGCAAACGCTTGCATCTGTTCCGCAGGGCGAAAAAAGGAAGGGCCGGCGAGATCGCCGGCCCTTCCGTCGTAAAGGTCCTGGTAACCGATCAGTAGCGCGCGACCGCCGGGCTGGCCCAGTTGAAGCGGTAGTTGACGCCTGCCTTGATGGTGTGGTCGTCGGTCGTGAAGCTGCCGGTGCCCGTGAGCGGACCGCCGGTGAAGCTCGCGTCGCCGAAATTGTAATACTGGTACTCGGCCTTGGCCGACCAGTTCGGGGCGAACATGTATTCGAGGCCGGCGCCGACGGTGTAGCCGTTTTTGTGATCGCCGGTGATGACGAAGGCAGCCGGCACGCCGCCGACGGTTACCTTCTCGTTGTTGTCCGAATAGGCGTAGCCGCCCTTCACGTAGACGAGGCCAGGACCCCAGGTGTAGCCGACGCGGCCGGTGATCGAGCCGAGGCCGCGCTGGTCGTTGGTGTAGGCGATGCCGCCCGGAAACACGGCGCCGACGCTGCCGGAGAGCCAGGAATACTGGCCCTCGACGCCGACCACGAAGTTCGGGTGGAACTGCCAGTCCGCACCGACCTGCACGCCGCCGAGGAAACGGCCGTTGCCGTTGTTGCCGGTGGAGAGGCCGCTGAAATTGTTGTCGCTGGAGAACGCGCCGCCGACATGGCCACCGATGTAGAAACCGGTCCAGTTGTAGATTGGCGCGGCATAGGCCGGCGCGGGCGCCTTGTAGTAGTTGCGGTTGCCGAGATCGGCACCGACGGCCGGCGCGGCAGCCCCCACCACGAGCAGCGCAACGGTCGCAAACAGAATCTTCTTCATCGTCCTGAACTCCAGCACTCAATGTCCCCGGCAGGCGCGCTTTCCGCGCCGCGTTGGTTTTGCAGATAGCTCGCTTTTGACGAAAATGCTGTCACATGCATGGCACAGCGGCAGCCAACCCAACTTATTGGGCTGCAATTGGTTTTCGTGCTTAATGCCGGCTTAAGAAGTGGTGAAGGAAGGCTTAACGGCGCCTCCCTCCGGTAACCCGCGAAGGCACTTCGTTAACCGAGGCGCCGACGCGCCTCGTCGCGCATCTGCTCGCGAAACGCGGCGCGCTTTGCGGGCCGATCTTCCTCGCGAACGTCATGGCGATCGAAGATGTCGAACTTCTCCAGGATCGGATAGCGCTCGCTCGCCATCGCGAGCACGCGCAGCACCTTGGTCGCCGATGGCGTCGGGCCGCTCACTTCCCAGCGCCGGATGGTGTCGCCGCCGCCTTGCTCCGGCAATCCGCAGAGCTTTGCCATGTCGGCCGCAGTGAGCTTCCGCTCGAGGGCATCGGAAAGGTCGGCGCGGAGTTGCTTCAGTTCGGGGCCGGTCATGTCGCCTCAATGCGGGAAGTCCTCGAGGGCAATGCCCTAGCGCTGATTCGGGTCCATCCGAAGGCGGGCATGATCGTGATAGTGTTTTCTCGCCGGCCAAAGTCAGCGAGGGAAATCGCATGCCCGTGTTCAAGCTGCCCCTGTCGGGAGATGTCGTCCAGTCCATCTATCCGTCGTTCTTCAGCCCAACCGGCGGCCAGTTCGGCCTCGTCAACATCACCGTCGGACAGTCCTCGGCACCCGATGTCGAAAAGGACGTGTTGTCGGATGTCGGCAGCTACGGCAAGCAGATCGGGCAGGTCGCCGATGCGCTGCTGGCCGTGATCGAGCATCTTGAGGCAAATGACGCCGGCCCCCTCGGCGAGGACAAGGCGATCACCGCCTTCAAGGACTTGATGCATTCGGTCGCGAACGTGAAGGACCGGCACGGCCGTCATGCCTGCCGTCCGAAGCGGAGGTGACGAACGGCATCGCTTCGGCACATTCGCCCGCGCACGAAGTTATGAACTTGTGCCTCTGGACATCGCCCGGTGAGTGAACACATGGCACAAGGGGCTCCCAGCGACCGAGGGATCAGCCATGACAGGCATCAAACTCGCCATTGCCGCGCTCGTCACGACCGGGTTGCTTGCCGCGCCCTTCGCAGCTGAAGCGAAGAAGGCCCGGTCGAGCCGTAACTACAGCACCGGCGTGGTGGCTCCGAATTACGGTGCCTCGCCGGCGGCGCAGCCGAGAGCACCCTATGGCTCGTCCGGACAGACCGTCGGCACCGTCACGGCGCCCTCGATCGGATCGTACAATTGGCCTTCGGTCGGCGTGACCAACGCGGTGCCCACCTGGAGCAATACTACGAGATAGGGCGCGATGAGGCGGCCTCCGGGCTCAGATGCCCCGGCGCGCCTGGTTTCCGATCACGCAGCGCCATGCCGCCAGCCGCTCGGCCGGATGCTGGTTCATCCAGTCGGCGAGCTGCGGCGCGCCCATCAGGCAGGACTGCACCGAGACCTCGGCGAAATCCGAGGAGGTGACGAGTTGCTCATGGCAATTGCTCGGCGAGGCGAGACTGCAGAGGACCGCGATGATCTTGATCACGACCGGGTGCTCCCGTCGCCAACGAACGTCCGGCCCATCGGTGTCTTGTCCTGACCTTCGCCGGCCGGATCGGCCGACGGGAAGATGCTGTCGTAGATGGCGCGCGCTTCCTGGATGAGACGCGTTCGCTCGCGCTCGGACTTCGAGACAAATCGTATGACTTCGCCCATGATGGCTCCGTATCAATTGCTGTCCGTCATCAGATGACGTTGATCATTCAATTTCGATCTATGGCGCCGTCCTCGCCTTTGAAGCGGCGCCGCCGATCACGGGGGAACAAAAATGCGTGAGCGCATCCGGGGCTTCCCACACTTCCGGCGTCTGATGCGCCGGGTCGGGAAGCCGCTCACCACATGTGTTCGCCGCAAGACTCCAGCCAAAGACTTTTCTGGCCGCATGGGCGAACGCCGGTATCAGCCTGCTTCTTGCCGTCGTCGGCAAGACCGTTCACGCAAAGCAAATTCCGTCGAATCAAATATGTTTCACGTCTCGAGGTCGCCAAGTTTTTGGAACCATCCCGGCGTCCGGTGATCGATGCGGGCACCGTTTCACGCCGCCGGTGCGCGCTCCTTCCGTCCCGGCACAGCCGCCAGCAATTCGCGCGTGTACGCGTGCTCGGGCGCGGCGAAGAGCTGCGCGGTCGGCTTCAGCTCGACGATGGCGCCGCGCTGCATCACCGCGATGCGGTCGCAGATTTGCGCGGCGACGCGCAAGTCGTGGGTGATGAACAGCATCGAAAGCCCAAGGCGGGTCTTGAGATCTTCGAGCAGCCTCAACACTTGCGCCTGCACGGAGACGTCGAGCGCGGAGACGGCTTCGTCCGCGACGATGATCTCGGGATCGAGCGCGAGTGCGCGCGCGATGCCGATGCGTTGGCGCTGGCCGCCGGAGAATTCATGCGGGTAGCGGTCGAGCGCGCCGGCATCGAGGCCCACCATTTTCAGGAGATCGCGGGCGCGCTCGAACGCCACCTTCGGATCGGTGCCGGCCGCGATCGGGCCGTCGGCGATGATGTGGCCGATCTTGCGGCGCGGATTGAGCGAGGCGAACGGATCCTGGAAGATCATCTGGATGCGATGGCGCTCGGTGCGCAGCGCCTTGCCGGACAGCGAGGTGAGTTCGGTGTCACCGATCCAAATCGTGCCGCGGTCGGCCTCGATCAGCCGCATCACGAGGCGCGCCACCGACGACTTGCCGGAGCCGGATTCGCCGACGAGGCCGAGCGTCTCGCCCTTGAGGATGTTGAAGTTGACTTGTCGCGCGGCATCGACGCGACGGTCCTCGCGGAACCAGCCGCCTGACGTGACATAGGTCTTGTCCAGCCCGATCACCTCGACGGCCCTGGCCTGCTCGTCGAGCGGCTCCCGCGCGGGCGGATCCATCGTCGGCACCGCGGCGAGCAATGCCTTGGTGTAGTCGTGCTGCGGGGCGTTGAAGACGGTCGCGGCGGGGCCTTCCTCCACGACCTTACCAT
The DNA here is from genome assembly GCF_006658625.1 of Bradyrhizobium sp. UNPF46. NCBI lineage: Bacteria > Pseudomonadati > Pseudomonadota > Alphaproteobacteria > Hyphomicrobiales > Nitrobacteraceae > Bradyrhizobium > Bradyrhizobium sp. UNPF46. The sequence continues at coordinate 15,506 of NZ_LFJB01000050.1, read as the reverse complement.
GCCGCAGCACCACGACCTGATCGGCGATGTCGGCGACCACGCCGAAATCGTGGGTGATGAACATCACCGCCATGTTGCGGTTCCGCTGGAGGTTGCGGATCAGCTTGAGGATCTGCGCCTGGGTGGTGACGTCGAGTGCGGTGGTCGGCTCGTCCGCAACGAGCACGGCCGGTTCGAGCGCGAGCGCCATCGCGATCATGGCGCGCTGGCGCTGGCCGCCGGAGAGCTGGTGCGGATAGGCGCGGACGATGCGCTCGGGGTCGGGCAGGCCGACTTCGCGCGCCAGCGACAGGGCCTTGGCGCGACGTTCCTTCGGCGTGAGGAGGCCGTGGGCCTCGAACATCTCGGCCATCTGGTCGCCGATCCGCATCAAGGGATTGAGCGCGGTCATCGGCTCCTGGAAGATCATCGCCAGACGGCGGCCGCGCAGATCGCGCCAGCCGTCGTCGTCGAGCTTGAGCAGGTCGCGGCCCTCGAACTGGATTTCGCCTGACGTGATCGACACCGTATCCGGCAACAAGCCCATCAGCGCATGCGCGCACATCGACTTGCCGGAGCCGGATTCGCCGACGACGCAGACGATCTTGCCGGGCCGCAAATCGAGCGAGACGCCATCGACGGCGAAGGGACGCTCGGCGCCCTTGGGCAGCGCGATCCGCAGGTTCCTGATCGAGACGGCGGGGGGCGCGGTCATCATCAGCGTCCCTCCCGCGACAGGCGCGGATTGAGCGCGTCGTTGAGGCCTTCGCCGATCAGGTTGAGACCCAGCACCGAGATCAGGATCGCGACGCCGGGAAACACCGTGATCCACCAGGCCTGGCGGATCACGGTGCGGCCGGCGCCGACCATGTAGCCCCAGGAGATCAGGTTGGGATCGCCGAGGCCGAGGAAGGCCAGCGAGGATTCCAGCAGGATCGCGGTCGCCACCATCAGCGAGGCCAGCACGATCACCGGCGACAGCGCGTTGGGCAGGATCTCGCGCAGGATGATCCAGGTGTTGCTCTGGCCGGTGACCACGGCGGCCTGGACATATTCGCGCGTGCGCAGCGACAGCACCTCGCCGCGGACGAGGCGCGCGACCGGCGGCCAGCTCACCACCGCGATCGAGGCCACGATCGAATAGATCGAGGGCTGCAGGATCGCCACCAGCACGATCGCGAGCGCGAAGCTCGGAATGGTCTGGAAGAATTCGGTGAAGCGCATCAGGGCGTCGTCGACCTTGCCGCCGAAATAGCCGGCCATGGCGCCGATGGGAATGCCGACGACCAGCGCGACCAGGGTCGAGACGAGGCCGACCAGCAGCGAGACGCGGGCGCCAAAGATCATGCCGGCGAACACGTCGCGGCCGAGCGCATCGGTGCCGAGCGGCACCGCCCCGAGCGTGAACGGCGGCAGGAACGGCCGCTGCACCATGCGCCAGGGCGAGTTCGGAAACAGCATCGGCCCGAATACCGCGATCGCAATCGCGAGCAGCAGGATGACGAGCCCGATGACGCCGCTCGGGCTTTTGAGCATCGATTTCCAGAACTGTTTCATGAGGCGAATTCGATGCGCGGATCGACCAGGCGGTAGACGAGGTCGGTGATGAGGTTGAAGATCAGGACCATGGCGGAGCAGATCACGAAGACGCCGAGCAGCAGGTTGTAGTCCCGCTGCAGCAGCGCGTCGTACATCAGGCGCCCGATGCCGGGCCAGGCGAACACGGTCTCGGTGATGACGGCGCCGCCGATCAGCGTGCCGGAATGCACGCCGGCCAGCGTTACGACCGGCAGCAGCGCGTTGCGCAGCACGTGGCGGCGCTGGATCACGGCGTCGGACAGGCCCTTGGCGCGCGCGGTCTTGACGAAGTCGAGCCGCTTCACCTCCAGCATCGAGGCACGCGTCATGCGGGTGTAGGTCGCCATGAAGAACAGGCCGAGCGTCATCGCCGGCATGATCAGGTGCGCGCCGACGTCGATCACATGAGCGAGGCCGGTGAGGTTGGCGCCGACTGTCTCGTAGCCGAAGCTGGGCAGCCAGTCGAAGGTCACCGAGAACAAGAGGATGCCCATCAGCGCCACCCAGAAGATCGGCATGGCGTAGAAGATCAGCGCGAACACGGTGATGGCGGTGTCGAGAAAGGTTCCGGCAAAGCGCGCGGCGAAGGTGCCGAAGAGAACACCGAGCATCAGCGAGATCGCAAACGCCGTCAGCGTCAGCAGCAGTGTTGCCGGCAGCCGTTCTGCAATCAGCTTTGCGACCGGCGCCTGCTGGCGGAAGGAGAAGCCGAGGTCGAGGGTCGCGATGCCCTTGACGTAGATGAAGAGCTGCTCGGGCAGCGGCTTGTCGAGGCCGAACTTCTCCCGGAGCTGCTTGACGAAGACCTGGTCGGAGGCGCCGGCCTCGCCGGCCATCACGACGGCGGGATCGCCGGGCGCAAGCCGGATCAGGAAGAAGTTGAGGACGACGATCGCGAGCAGGACGATCACGCCCTTGAGGACACGCTGGGCAACGAAGGAGAGCATTACGGAGTCATATTGGTGATGTGACCTGAAGCCACGAGGGCGGTGCGCTCCCTCGCCCCGCCTGCGGGGAGAGGGTTGGGGTGAGGGGGGCTCTCCGCGAGGGCGGTGAGAATTGGATTCGTGGAGACTCCCCCTCACCCGAATGCGCGCATTGCGCATATTCGACCTCTCCCCGCAAGCGGGGAGAGGTGAAGAAGCAGTTCCTCACTTGTCGAGCCATGCGTCCTTGAAGCCGTCATTGACCCCGATCCCCGTGGTGATCAGGTTCTTGACCTTGCAGCGGGTGATGGTCGGGAATTGCAGCTCCAGCATCCAGGCCACCGGCACGTCCTCGACCAGGATCTTCTGCGCCTTCTCGTAGATCTCCTTGCGCTTGGAATCGGGGGTCGCGACCGCGCCGTCGGCGAACAGCTTGTCGATCTCCGGGTTGGAATAGCCCTCGACGTTGTTGAACACCTGACCCTTGGCGATGTTGCTGGAGATGTAGTTGCGGCCAACCCCGAGCGCGGGATCGCCATACTGGTAGAGATAGGTGAAGGCGATGTCGTAGTCCCAGTCGCCGATCTTCTGGTTGCCGCCGGCAACGTCGGTGGCGATGGTCTCGATGTTCATGCCGACGTCCATGAGGTTCTGCTTCACCGCTTCACCCCAGCGCTGCCAGGTCTCGCCATAGGCCAGCGGCAGCAGGCGGATCTTCTCGCCCTTGTAGCCGGCTTCCTTCAGCAGCGCCTTGGCCTTGGCCGGATCGTACGGATATTTCTTCACATCGTCGGTGTAATACTTGATGGTCGAGGCGGACGGGCCGGTGGCGACCTTGCCGAGCCCGTTCCAGATCACGTCCTTGGCGAAGTCGCGATCGATCGCGTACATGACCGCCTGCCGCACCCGCTTGTCGGCGAGCGGTCCCTGCCGGTTGTTCAGCCACAGCCAGGCCAGCGGCGAGAAGAACTCCCAGCCGGCGCCGGTGACGCAGGTGTCCTTCAGCTTGGACAGCCGCGGCACGTCGAAATTCTCGACCGAGCCGCCGGGCAGCACGTCGACCTTGCCGGTCTCGTACGCCACCGAGCGCGCCGCGGCGTCGGGGATGATCTGCCAGTAGATCTCGTCGAGATAGGGCTTGCCCTTCTCGTGGTAGTTCGGGTTCTTGACCAGGCGGATGAACGAGCCCTTCTGCCACTCCTTGAACATGAAGGGGCCGGTGCCGACAGGCGCGTTGTTGTAGGGGTTGGTCTTCCAGTCGGTGCCTTCGTAGAGATGTTTCGGCACGATCGGCATCGAGCCGACCTCGAAGATGCCGAGGAAGGGGCCGAACGGCTGCTTCAGCGTGAACACCACCGTATAGTCGTCCGGCGTCTCGATCTTGTCGACCTGCGCCAGATTGGTGCGGGCACGCGCATGGGTCTGCTTGAGCATCTCCATCGAGAACAGCACGTCGGCGGCGGTGAAGGGCTTGCCGTCATGCCAGGTGACGCCCTTCTTGAGCTTGAAGGTGTAGGTCTTGGCGTCCTCGCTGACGCTCCAGCTTTCGGCAAGCTCCGGCAGCGGCTCGAGCTTCGGGCTGTAGCGCAGCAGGCCCTCGAAGATGTTGCCCGACACCATCTGGGTCGGGCCGTTCTGGACCTGCGCAAGCATCAGGCCGGGCGGCTCGGGCTGGATCACGGCATTGATCACGCCCCCCGTCTTCGGCTCTTGTGCCAGCGCCGGGGCCGCAAGGCCGCAAGCCAGGAGGAGACCAAGCAACACTCGTTTTGGCATGTCGTATCTTTCTCAAGCGCGACCAGCCGAAAACACTTCGCGACGTCATGGCGTGCAAAGCTGTGGCCAGCCCATCCCAGTCCCCATCCGATGTCGAGGCTCACACAGTCTCGTTCGGCGCCGCAAGATGAAAGTCTCGACAGCGTCAGCACAAAAAATGTACAGCGCGTCCTGTTTTCACTTGATTCATTGTCGTGTCACGGAGACAAGTCGGCCATGGACAATGCCACGCGCTCCGAACGGTCCCGCAACGCTGCACTCGAAGCAGCCATCGCGATCATCGCGCGCGACGGGCCCGGGCGGCTGACGCTCGATGCGATCGCCCGCGAGAGCGGCCTCAGCAAGGGCGGCGTGATGCACCAATTCCGCACCAAGGAAGCGGTGCTGAAGGCGCTGCTCGAGCGGCAGATGGCGCATTTCGAGGAGTTCTCCACCGACTATATGGCCAGGGTGCGCGCGACCTCCGCCAATCCCAATCTGGCGACCCAGCTCGCGACCGTGCGCGAAGCGGCGACCTCGCCGAATTCCGCTGCGCTGGCGCTGGTCGCGGCCATGGTCGAGAATCCCAACCTGATGGCGCTGCCGCGCGAGCGCGAGATGAGAAGGATGGCGGCGATCAGGGAAGAGGCCGCTGATCCGGATCTGGCGATGCTGCGCTGGGCCGGCGCGATGGGATTGCTGCTGAGCTCGCTGTTCGGCATGTCGCCGCTCAGCAAGGACGAGCATCAGCGACTGTTCGGGCGTCTGCTCGACGACGCGCAATGGACCGGCCTCGAACGGCCGGCGGCATCACGCGCCGCCAAATCCGGAGCGGCGCCGGGCGCAAAGGCCGCAACGCGGCGCAAGCGCGCCTGATTCATCGTTAACGAAACCCGATCATGGCCTGCACAAAGCCGCGCCAGCGGCGAAATGCATCAGGCCTTCATTTTCGATCTTTACAAACCGTCTGGTCGGTTTTATAAATCGGGACACTGAGGCGATCCGAAGCTTCCGACATGGCCCCGGACGAAGCCTAGGGTTGGCAATGGCGAGCCCCGCAGCCGCGTCCGGTCCCTGGCGCGGCTGCGGTCGCCATCGCCCCAACAGTGCCAAGAGGAGTCGGGAATGAGGAGCTCGATCGCGCTGCGCGGTCTGGGAGCGCTGGCGCTTTGCGCAGGCATGGGCGGCTGCGCCTCGGTCGCGCCGGTTCCCTATTCGGAGATGGCGTCCTCGGCCTACATGGCTCCGGACAAATCGGACGCCTCCGGCCGCGTGCCCTACCGCTACTCCACACCGGTCGATTGGCGCGCCTATAATAAGGTGATCCTCGATCCCGTCGTGGTCTATCGCGGGCGGGACCACCAGTTCGGCGACATGTCCGGCAAGGACAAGGCGACGCTCGCCGCCTACATGCAGAGCTGTTTCACCGAGCGGCTGCGCAGCCGCTTCGCGCTGGTGCAGGAGCGCGGACCGAATACCCTGCGGGTCAGGCTGACGCTCACCGGTGCGGTCGCCAACACGCCCGTGCTCGGCACGCTCTCGCGGTTCGATATGGCCGGCGCGGTCTACAACGGCGTGCAGGCCGCACGCGACGGCGAGGGCATGATGACCGGCTCGGTCATCTACGGCGTCGAGATCTTCGACGCGACGACCTCTCGTCTGCTCTCCGCCTACGTCACCAAGCAATACCCAGCCGCCTACGACATCAAGGCCACCGCCGGCGCGCTCGCGGCCGCCACGGCCGGCCTCGACAAGGGCGCCGATGCGCTGATGGCGCAGCTCAACTGACGCCGCGATCCATTCAACGAAAGGCATTGCCGATGAACATTCTCCTTCGCTTCGTGCTGCGCATCGCGATCACGATCGTGATGCTGACATTTGGAGGCCGCGCCGGCGCCGTCATGCCGGCAGATCCGAGCGGCACCTGGCTGGTCGAGGATGGCCGCGCCCGCATCCGCCTCGAGCGCTGCGGGCCGTCGCGCGACCGCCTTTGCGGCTTCATCGTCTGGATGAAGGAGCCAACGGACAAGCGCGGCCAGCCTTACCGCGACAGCCAGAATCCGGATCCGGACAAGCGCGCCCGCACACTGCTCGGCCATCAGCTCATCATGGGCCTGCAAGCGACGGCGGAAGGGCGCTTCGCCGGCGACATCTATAATGCCGAGGACGGCAAATCCTATTCAGTCTCGATCTGGCGCGAATCTCCCGAGCGCCTCAAGCTGAAAGGCTGCCTGATCAAGTTCCTGTGCCAGACCCAGACCTGGCGGCAGACCCTCGACGTCGTGCCCGGTCAGCTCGTCGGCCTCACCGGCGATCTGAACGGCCCGCGCGCCGACAAGGAATGGGCTGTTGTGCCGGCCCCGAAGCCGATACCGGCGAAGGTGAAATAGCGGTCTCGCTCAGGAGGTCCGCAGCGCCCGCCGCAATTCGTCGAGCGCCTCCGCGAGCTGCTCGCGGTGCGCGATGTCGTCCTTGGGGATGGCAGCGACGCTGCCGGCGAGCTCACGCAGGATGCCGGCGAGCAGGCCGAAATTGATGTGCAGGTGCACCGATTTGCGCTCGTCGGCCGCGCCCGGATGTTGCAGCACCAGCGCAACCCCGCTGCCGTCGAGCCGCGCCTCGAACCGCGACGAATGCTCGAAGGTGCCGACATAGAACTTGTCGGGATATTCGAGCGCGATCTCTGCCTTGTCGGGAACCGGCCTGGACATGTGAACCTCGTTGATGCCGGCCAAGTCTCGCCGGGAATTGATCGGGCCGCCTTGCGATACATCAGAGGCGGCTTCCGATTTGATCCGGATCAAAGTCAGGCCGCCGCTTTTGCGATCCAATAGCAACTGGCGGGAACCCGGCACCGGGCGTCCTGCTCCCTTGAGCCGTGAGACGAGCGATGGACATCCAGGCCACCACTATCCCTGCGGCTGACGATAACGGACCCGATGTCGCCGGTCGCGAGGCGGCGCCGGATGCGGGGGTGCAGCATTGCCTGCGATTGCTCGGCAATGCCGGCCTGCGCCCGACGCGCCAGCGCCTCGCGCTCGGCCAGTTGCTGTTCCTGGGCGGCCATCGTCATGTCACCGCAGAGAGCCTCTATGAAGAGGCGATGGCGGCGAACGCCTATCTGTCGCTGGCGACCGTCTACAACACGCTGAACCAGTTCACCGAGGCCGGCCTGCTGCGCCGGATCGCCGCCGACGGCCTCAAGTCGTTCTTCGACACCGACACATCGGTGCATCCGCACTTCTATCTCGAAGGCGAGGATATGCTGGTCGACGTCGCCGAAGGCCTCGCCTTCACTGGGATGCCCGAGGCGCTTCCCGGCCACGAGATCGCGCGGCTCGACGTCATCGTCCATCTGCGCCGCAAGCGAACCTGAAGCGCAATGAGATTTGGATGGATCATCATTGCGCCTTCAGTTGTTGTTTGCGCATGATCTTTCCGGAAAACCGCTTCGCACTTTTCCGGATCGCGCCTCAGCGCAATCCGGCGCGCCGGAATCCTTCCAGATAGTGCTCGCAATCCGCCGCATTCGCCCATGGCAGCTGGGTTTCGATCCAGTGCAGCGAGATGCCCGGCTGGGCGCGGCGGAGCTCGCCCAGCGCCGTCTCCGCCAGCATCTCGTCGCCGGTCATGCCGGCCGAGACCGCGAGCACGCGGTAGGCGCCGGTGAGATCGCCGCGATGGCGGATCGCCTCGCGCGCCAGCGCGATGGCCTCGTCATAATGGCGTTCGGTGAAGCGCGCATAGCCGGCGATGCCGTGATAGATCGCCAGCGACGGATCGCGCGGTGACAGCCGGATCGCTCTTTGCGCGGCCTCGAACGCCTCCCTGGAGCGTCCGGCATAGGACAGCGCCAGCGCGTCATAGCCTTGCGCCAGCGAGAAGTTCGGATTGAGCGCGAGCGCCTGCTCGAACTCGGACAGCGCATCCGCGAGCCTGCGTGTCGAGAAATAGACGCTGCCGAGCGCGACATGGGCCCAGGCATCCTCGTGGTCGCAGCGCACCGCGGCGAGCGCAGCGGCCTCCGCCACCGGCGCCACCGCGGCGAGCTCGGCCCAGCCGAGATGCGCGCCGAACATGTGGTTTGCCGCCAACAGCGACAGCGCCTGGCCGTAGCTCGGATCGATCGCGATCGCGCGTTCGAGCAGCGCGCGTGCGGTGTCGTGATCGCGCCGCGTCACCCGCCAGAAATGCGACAGCGCCCGCATCAGGAGATCCCACGCGTCCAGGCTCGCAGGCGGCTTGCTGTGGGCGCGAAAGCTCTCCGCCGCGTAAATCTGCGGCTCGATCGCCGCGGCGATCGCGTTGGTGATCTCGTCCTGGACGGCGAAGACGTCGACCAGCTCGCGGTCGTAGCGCTCGGCCCACAGATGGCTGCCCGAACTGGCATCGTTGAGCTGCGCGGTGATGCGCACCCGGCTGCCCGCCTTGCGCACGCTGCCTTCGACGACGTAGCGGACGCCGAGCTCCTCGGCGATCTGCCTGATATGGACCGCGCGTCCCTTGTAGGTGAAGGACGAGTTGCGGGCGATCACCATGAACCAGCGCTGCTTCGACAGTGCGGTGAGGATGTCCTCGCTGATGCCGTCGCCGAAATACTCCTGTGCGGGATCGCCGCTCATGTTCTCGAAGGCAAGCACCGCGACCGCCGGACGGTCTGCCGCGCGCGGCAGAGCCGGCCTTGCCTCGGCTGGCACGATCGACGCTGCCGTTTCTTCCCGGACCTCGCCGACGAAGCGAAAGCCCTTGCGCGGAATGGTCTTGATCAGCCGCTGGGTCGCGCCGTCGTCGCCGAGCGCCTTGCGCGCGGCGTTGATCCGGCTGTTCAGCGCCGAATCCGAGATGATCCGGTCGCTCCAGATCTGGCTGATCAGGTCATCCTTGCTGACCACACGGGCGCGCTGCGCGACGAGATAGAGCAGCAGATCGAACACTTGCGGCTGCAACGGAACGGTCGCCCCGCCGCAGCTGAGTTCCCGCAGGTTGCCGTCGAGCACGTTGTTTTCAAAGCGAAATCGCACGTTTCTGTCGTCTCAAGAGAAAATCAAAGTCGTCTCAGGCGAAAATCAACCGTCCGCGAAAGTCTCAGGGCGTCCGATCCGGCATGGTGGAAGGACCAAACAGTGTCGATGTCTCGGCACAACGGAGCGTTCTATGACCCAACTTGATCACCAGGTTCATTACGTCGGCCCGGAGATTACCGGCTCACGCATTTTCAAGCTCATCGCCTTTCTGTACGGAATTTCCGCCTATCTCGTGTTCTTCGTCACCGTTCTCTACGCCATCGGCTTCGTCACGGGGTTGGTGGTGCCGAAGACCATCGACACCGGAACCGACACGCCGACTGTCGAGGCGGTCATCATCAATCTACTCTTGATGACGCTGTTTGCCGTTCAGCACAGCGTGATGGCGCGCCAGCAATTCAAGGCATGGTGGACACAGTTCGTCCCCAAGCCGGTCGAGCGCTCGACCTATGTGCTGTTCGCAAGTCTGTCGCTGCTCCTCCTGTTCTGGCAGTGGCGTCCGTTGCCTGCGGTCATATGGAACGTCGAGAATCCCGATCTCGCCGTGACTCTGGTCACGCTGTCCTTTGCCGGCTGGGTCCTGGTGTTCACCAGCACCTACCTGATTAATCACTTCGAATTGTTCGGATTGCATCAGGTGACCAACCATCTGATCGGGAAGGAGACGCCGCCGCCGCGCTTCAAGACGCCGCTGCTCTACAATTTCGTGCGTCATCCGATCTATCTCGGCTTCATCATTGCGTTCTGGGCGGCGCCGACCATGACCGCGGGCCATCTGCTGTTCGCGGCCGTCACCACGCTCTACATCTTCGTCGGCATCGCGCTGGAGGAGCACGACCTCGTCGCGCTCTTCGGCGACGAGTACCGGCAGTACAAACAACGGGTGTCGATGCTTATTCCCTGGCGCCGGTCACTCTAACCTCGGTGCGGCACTGCGCGCGTCCGCCGAACGGAGGACGCGCCGCCGCGCCGGGTAAGCTACGCGAGCATCTCACGCGCCCGTCCCTCCAACGTCCCCCGGGGTGATCTCCCCCTTCACCCCGACACCTCTCCCTGCACCCGCCAGTCCCGACATGTCGCGGACCCCGGGGCAGGGAGAGGATTTCTCCCCCTTCAACCAAACGGAGACGACCCAATGAAACATGTCGGAAACTGCTTCTGTGGCGCGGTGACGATCGAGGTCACCGGTGCGCCGGAGGCGATGGGCTACTGCCATTGCCGCTCCTGCCGGTCGTGGTCGGGCGGGCCGGTCAACGCCTTCAGCCTGTGGAAGCCCGAGGCCGTGCGCGTCACCGAGGGCGCCGCCAATGTCGAGACCTTCGCCAAGACGCCGCTCAGCCAGCGCAAATATTGCAAGAAGTGCGGCGGCCATCTCATGACCAACCATCCGCCGCTCGGTCTGGTCGACGTCTTCAGCGCCACCATCCCGACGCTGGCCTTCGCGCCCGGGGTTCACGTCAACTATGCCGAGACCGTGCTGCCGATGCGGGACGGCCTGCCCAAGCTGAAGGATTTTCCGGCCGAGTTCGGCGGCAGCGGCGAGATGATGCAGGAGTAGCGTCGCGCAGGCGAGGGTTTTTCCCGCGGCCATCCTTCGAGACGCCCGCTTTTAGCAGGCTCCTTGAGGAGGCGCGTTAGCGCCGTCTCGAAGGACGAGGCGCGCGCTCAGAGAGGGCGGCAGTGCGCCGCCCTCAATGTGTTTTCTCGACGGAGACGCAAGACTAGCCGCCGCGCGATTCGACGACCTTGCGGCAGCTGTCCGACAGCTTCGACTTGTTCTCGCGCAGGCAGGCGTTCATCTGCGGCGGCTTGCCGATATGCTCGGCGCAGAATTTGCTGGCATCGCCGCGGCAGGCCATCTGTTCCTGGACCGACGGACCGGATTGCGCGGCAGCGGGCAGGGCGGCCGCAGTGAGCAGCAGCGCGGCAAGAACCGAAATCTTCATGAAGCACCTCTCTTGGAATCCTCGTTGGTCCCGACCGGGATCAATCGGGCCGGACCATCCCGCAAGGGCTGGGCGGGGGTCCATGCCATGTTCATGGCACCGGCAGGCCTTGAGGGACGCGGTACCCCCATCTTCATGGCATGTATCCGCGCGCCGTCTTTTGTCATTCAGGCTGCACCTCGGCTGCGAGACCCGGTGATTGCATCGGGACGCCGAACGGGAAGCAGGAGAGCAAGAATGTCGAAGAGAGCTGGAGCGCTGAGCGCAGGGCTGACGGTCATGGCGCTCGCGAGCGCGGCGATGGTGTCGCTGGGCACGAGCCCGGCGCAGGCGGTGGTCTATTGCAAGACCGTCGGCGTGCCCAAGGGCTGCGTGGTGCGGCCGACGGCGGCGGTGGTGGTTGCCCCGGGAGCGCCGGTTGCGGCCGCGGCGGTCGCAACGCCCGGCGTCGGTGCGCCCGGTGTCGGCGTGCGCGCGGGAACCCCGATGAACCGCGGCGGCCCGGTCAATCGCGTCGGCGTGCGCTGATCGCTTCTTCACCTCGCCCCGCTTGCGGGGAGAGGTCGAATTCGAGCGTAGCTCGAATTCGGGTGAGGGGGACTCTCCACGAGTCCAACTGCCACCGTCCTCGCGGAGACGCCCCCTCACCCCGACCCTCTCCCCGCAAGCGGGGCGAGGGAGAAGAGTTCGGGCCAACGGGGCCTGCGGACGAACACCCCCCGTCCTCCGCAGGCAGATTTACCCGGCCCGTCCCCTCTCTCCGTGCGCCCCACACGTTCGGGGAGGGGGTTTTTCAGCCCGCAGCCATGTCGCTGTCGGGAAAACGCTGCGGCAATTGCAGCCGCACGCGGGTGCCCGAGCCATCGGAGCTCAGATCGAGCACGGCGCCGCAGCGCGCGGCGCGGTTTCTCATGTTGCGCAGGCCGCGCGCGGTCTGGCCGTTGCGTCCGGCCTCGCCGTTGCCTGCAATCGCGAAGCCGCGGCCGTCGTCGGTCACGCTGATCACGCCGTAGGGCCCCTGGCCCGCGTCGAACGTGTCGATGGTCACCGCGATGCGGCGGGCCTGCGCATGCTTGACCGCATTGGTCACGGCCTCGTCGAGGATGCGCACGATCTGGACGACGTGCCAGGGCCGCAGTTCCGGATGCAGCGGCACGCCCTGCGGCGTCGCCACGCGCCAGTCGAGCGTGATGTCGTGCGGCCGCAATTGCGCGCTCGCGCGCTCGCGCCAGGAGCCGAGCGCGAGCATCAGGTCGCCGCCGATGTCGTCCATGGAATCGATGACGAGACGCAGATCCTTCAGCGCGGCACGCGCGGCATCGGTGATGCTCGCGCCCTCGTGGCCGCGCTCGGACAGCGCGACGATGCTGACGAGCTGGCCGCCGAGGCCGTCATGCAGGTCGCGCATCAGGCGTGTGCGTTCGTTGGCGAGCGCGGCGGCGCGGGCGCGTTCCTCTTCGCGCGCAAAGCTCGCCTTCAGCCGCTCCTCGGCCTCGCGCACCCGCGTCACGAGCTGGTCGGCAAAGTTGTCGACCTGGTTCAGCGCGCGGGCGAAGCGCCAGGTCAGCCCGGCCCCGATCGCGACCAGCATCGCCGAATAGGACAGGCGCGAGACGAAGATGCGATCGGTGTTCACGATCTCGATCACCGTGAGCATGTCCCGGATCCAGCAGACCAGCACGATGGTGACGGCGCAGCCGATCGTGAAGCTTGCAGCGTCCTGCCGCCGCACGACCGCGGTCGCGGTGACCCAGGCCATCAGCAACAGGCAAAGCCCGACCGTGGGGATGCCGAGCACCAGGAAGAGGATGCGCGGCAGCGGCGGTCCCCCGATCAACCCGACCACGAACACGACGAGGCCCGGCACGAACAGCAGCATGCCGTAGCGCGGCCAGCGCCAGCCGAAGAACAGCACGCCGAACATGACGACCAACGCGCTCTCGATCGGCGCGGACGCCAGCAGCACGGAGGCAAGCCGCGACGTGGCGGCCGGCGGCACCGGCGGCGGGACGTACGCCTGCACGACACCGAGCACCATCGCGACCGCAAGCACGCCGTAGACCGGCTCGCGGCGCCGCATCAGCCACATGATCGCGAGGATGACGGCCAGGATCGACTGCCAGGCCGAAAACACCACCGGCAGGGTGACGAACAGCAGCGTGCGCGTCTCGTACGCCGGACGCAAGGCGGCGTCCGGTCCGACATAGACCGTGTCGAGAAAGCCCTTGAGCGGTCCCCACACGAACAGCCGCACCGTGATCTCGTTGGCGCCCTCGCGCAGCAGCGAGGCGGGAATCGCTGCGATCTGCGGCGTGTTGCGGTCGGGCCGGTTGGCATTGGCATCGCGCCGGGAGTCGAGCACGACGACGCCGTCGACGGCGACCTCGATCGCGTTGCTGAAGCGCGGCAGGTAGACCGACCATCCCGATGCCGCTTCGCCGCGCCGGAACGTGAAGCTGCCGGTGTAGAGCGGCGGGTCGTCCACGGAATAGCGCGACGCAGTGAAATGCGGCAGCGTCACCGGGAGCGTCACGCCGTCCTGCCGCAGCGAAAACCCGCTCAAAGCAAAATCGTCGGGATCGCTCGGCTGCAGCAGCCGCAGCCCGAGCACGGTGGCGATCACGATCAGGGCCTGGAGCAGCAGATAGGGCACGAGGCGCGAGGCGATCAACCGCCGCCGCGGGCGTGGCTGCGCCTTCGCAGGTGCCTCCGCAGGTGCCTTGGCCGCGACCTCGCTCACAGCTTGATCAGGCCCTGCTGCACCGCCTCGAACACCGCTTCGCTGCGCGTGTGCACCTCGAGCTTGCGATAGATGTTCTTGATGTGGCCGGGCACGGTCTGCTTGGACAGGCCGAGATGGCTCGCGATCTCGGCATAGCTGAAGCCCTTGGCGATGCCCCAGAGGATGTCGATCTCGCGCGGCGTCAGCCTCGCGGTGTTGAGCACGGGGCCGGGCGGCGGCTCTGCCGAGCTCTGCGCCGCACCTTGCGTCCGGCGCACGATGAAGCGTGCGATCGAGGCCGAGATCGGCGAATGGCCGGCGACGAGATCGCGCACGGTGGTGGCGATGTCGGTCGGGAAGGCGTCCTTGAGCAGATAGCCGGTGGCGCCGACCGTGATCGCGGAGATCACGCTCTCCTCGTCCCCGAGCGCCGAGATCACCATGATCTCGGTGTCGGGGAAGCGCTGCCGCATCTCGCGGATCAGCTCGATGCCGTGACCGTCGGGCAGCCGCAGATCGGTCAGCAGCACGCGCGGCGCGCCGGCGGCCAGGGCGGCGCGGGCTTCGCCGAGCGTGCCGGCGCTGCGCACCTCGTAGCCGGCCTTGACCAGCGCATCCTGCAGCCGCCAGCAAGTCGGCGCGTCGTCCTCGACGAGGAGGATGGTGATGGTCTCACCCGTCTCGCCCTGTTCGGTCATGATCATGGTCCCGCACCCCGCGTGTCCCCCGCAGCGCAAGGGCAAGTTTAACCGGTGCCGGGATGGCAGGACACCCATAATCATGGGGGCGGGGATGATACGGAACGGCCATGTACTGGTCTGGCATTGCGGGGCGATGGACGGCGAGCGCCGCCGGCAATTCTGCTCACGAAAGATCCACCCGCGGCGGTGGATAGCGCCTCGCCAGCATCGACAGCGACAGACGCCGTTCGTCTTCCGGCAGCTCCAGATAGGCCAGCACCAGCGGCCGCTTCCAATCGCCGATGCCGAAATCCATCGCCATCCATTTCTGCGGCTCGGGGCCTTCGAGGCCCCGGACCCAGACGAAATAGCGGGGAAGGTCGTCGGCGTCCGTCGTGCGTGTCCTGGCCATCAAGCTGTCCGCTGCATCAGATCGGTTGCCGGAAGATATAGGGATTGCCGCGGCGAAGTCGAATGCCTCGGGACGCGCCATCTCTCTCCTCCTCGTCATTGCGAGGAGCCCGTGACAAAATTGGGAGCAATTTTGCACTGGTGCGACGAAGCAATCCAGATTGTCTTCGCGGATGCTGTCCCGGATTGCTTCGCCGCGCACGCAATGCCGGCGTGGATGGAGGCGGGCAGGTATGAGGCGATTGGACTGCTGAACATGATCCCCGGCCGGGACGAGGTCGGTCCGCCCCGCTTCGGGATTCCAAAATTCTGCTTGACCGAAATTCGGAAATACCGTATATGTCGCGCATCCCGGCCCATGGACAAGGGGCGTTTCGCGATCGTCACGATACGCGGGCGGGGTGGCGGTGGACGTGGAGTGCATCGGCGCGCCGGCAATCGCAGGGCGGGTTTGGCCCGTGAGCGGTTGAGCAGCGCGCACACGA
>NZ_LFJB01000105.1:0-29292 GCF_006658625.1 Bradyrhizobium sp. UNPF46 | reverse complement strand
AGTGGACACCGGTTCGCGTGAAGAAAACGCGTCAAAACAAGAATCTAGAGCTTCGGTTCTGATTCAATCAGAACCGAAAATGCTCTGGCGTTCAACCAGCAGCAGCCATCCCATCGCGGCTGCCGTCGGGGGTGACGATGGCTTTCAATCCGCCGAGCTCGGACTCGGCAAGAACGAGCCGCCATCCATAAGCACTCAGTACGTCCTGAACGATCGCGAGACCGAGGCCGGCTCCCTCGCCGCGCTCATCCAGCCTTGCCCCGCGTTCGAGCACGCGTGAACGTTCGGCGGGCGCGATTCCCGGGCCATCATCCTCGACCGTGATCGCCGGTTTCGCGGCATCCGCGCCAATGCGCACCTGATGCTTGGCGTGACGTGCGGCGTTTTCCAGGAGATTACCCAGCACTTCCGCCAGATCAGTCCGATCGAGCGGCACGCTCGGCTCGCCCGTGATGCAGGTCCTGAAGTCGAGCCGCTGCGCTGCGGGCGTGCGCGCAAGTGTCAGCATCAGGGTCTGGACAAGTGGTCTGAGGGGCGTGGAAATACCGCCGCGCAGTCGTGCCGTTCCCCTCGCCCGGGCACGCGCCAGCTCGCGATCGACGTGGCGGCTCATCGCATCGCCGACGGCTTCGATGGCCTGGGCGACATCCTGCTCGCCCCGTTGGCGCAAAAGCGCGACATCGGCAGCGAGTGCGGCAAGCGGCGTCTTCAGCCCATGCGCCAAGTCGGCGGCGCGGCTGCGCGAACGCTCGATCTCGCGTTCCTGGGCGTCGATCAGGCTGTTGACCTCCTCCACCAGGGGCTTCACCTCGGCAGGGACATCGACGGGGAGATGCTTGCGTTGCCCGGAGCGGACGTCCGCGACGCCGCGGCGAAGCGCGTCGAGCGGGCGCAAGCCCAGTCCGACCTGGATCGAGGTGGCCGCCGCCAGCACCAGGCCCAGCACGCCGAGCGCCAGCGCCAGATCCCTGGCGAAGTGCGAGGCAGCGGCCGATACACGGGCGAGATCGGCCGCCACCGCGACGCGCACCGGCGCGCGGCGATCTCCCACGGTCAGCAGCACGCGACGTTCGCTGACGAGGAGCTGCGCGTTCGCCGGGCCAACGATGACGTGACGGTGCAACTCGCCAGGCGACGGCTCATCCCGCGGCAGGTCCAGAGCCGTATCCCATAGTGAGCGCGAGCGCAGCACCTGGCCGCCGTCGTCCGACACCTGCCAATACAGGCCCGAGAGCGGGTCGGCAAAGCGCGGATCGGCCGGCGGCCGGCCGACCATCAGCTTGCCCTGCGCGTCGGCGTCGATACCCGCCACGAGTTGCTTGAGATAGACGTCGAGCTCGTCGCCGACGGTTCGTGAAACGTGGCGTTCGAACAGCAGCGTCAGCCCGACGCCGGCAAGGGTGAGCGCAATCAGGATGGCCACCACTCCGCCGGCCACCAGCCTCAGCCGTAGCGAGCCCGAGCTCACGGCGCTGTGTCCGGCACCAGATAGCCGAAGCCGCGCCTGGTCTCGATCAGATCGGCGCCGAGCTTCTTGCGTACGCGGCCAACCAGCACTTCGAGCGCGTTCGACTCGTGGTCCTCGCCGTGGCCATAGACGTTTTCATCCAGCTCCTGCTGCGACACCACGCGGCCACGATGGTGGAGGAGAAAGGCAACCAGGCGGTATTCCAATGGCGACAGCGCCACTGGAACGCCGCGCAGCGTCACCTTCATCTGACGCTCGTCGAGTTCGACGTCGCCGGCGACGATCCGTGAGGAGGCATGGCCCGCCGAGCGGCGTACGATCGAGCGCAGCCGTGCCAGCAACTCCTCCATGCGGAACGGCTTGGGCAAGTAGTCGTCGGCGCCCGCATCGATCCCGTCGACACGCTCGGCCCAGCTGCCGCGCGCCGTCAGGATCAGCACCGGCACGGTCCGTCCGTTCGCGCGCCAGCGCTTGAGCACCGCCAGGCCGTCCATGCCGGGCAAGCCGAGATCGAGGATGATGGCGCCGTAGTCCTCGGTATCACCGCGGAACCAGGCCTCCTCGCCGTTGTGGACGGTCTCGACCACGTAGCCGGCCGCGCGCAGCGCCCTCTCCACATCGGCCGCGATCCGTCGGTCGTCCTCCACGAGCAGCAGGCGCATCATTTCTCCTTGATGCGTTCGATCTCGCCGCTGCGCGCATCGACGTGCACCTGGTAGAGGCGGCCCTTCTCGTCGACGATGCGAAACTCGTAGATCCAGCGGTCGCGCGCGCGTTCTATTTCGATGCCGGCAACCTGACCCGGCAGCTTGCCACGAAGCGACGCAAGAATGTCGGCGAGCGACTTGATCTCGCCCGCCTCGACTGCGCGGCGAACCGCGTCGGGCGCGCCTCTATCGTGGTCGCCAGCGGTCGCCGGCAGCGGCGCGAGCACGAGGCCTGCCAGCAGCGGCACCGCGAGGAATTCCAGGAAACCAGGGGTTCGCATGAGCAGAGAATGCCCCAATCAACCTGACAAATTGCTGACGTGGATCAACAGGCGCCGGTCAGGGCCCTTCTGCCAAGGTCCGCGCATCGCCTCGCCGCATGACGCGGCCGGGGCGCCACACGCCGGAGAGAACCATGCGCAAGATCACCATCATCGCCGCCACCGCCGTCCTGCTTGCAGCCGCAGCGACGGCTCATGCCGGCAGCCTCGGGCGGCCCTGCACTGCAGCGCCGCAGGCGAGCTGGCTATCGCTCGAACAATTGCAGGCCAAGATCGAAGCCCAAGGCTACAAGGTCCAGAAGGCCAAGCTCAAGAACGCATGTGGCGAACTCTACACGATCGACAAGTCCGGCAGCCGGGTCGAACTGTTCGTCGATCCGACCAGCGGCCAGATTGTCGGTCAGCTGTAAAGGGCCGCATCATGAGCGCCATTCACGACGCGATCGAGGCCGGCGGCGAGACGCCGTCGGCCTCGGTCAAGGTCTGGGACCCCTTCGTGCGCGTGTTCCATTGGTCGCTGGCCGGGCTGTTTCTGCTCGCTTATGCGACCGGCGACGAGATCAAGAACGTCCATATCGCCGCCGGCTACACCATTGCCGGATTGCTGACACTGCGCATTTTGTGGGGCCTCGTGGGGCCGCGCCATGCGCGCTTCAGCGACTTCGTGCGCTCGCCGCGCGCCGTGCTCGCCTATATGCGCGCCGTGGCGCTGCTCAAGGCGCCACGCTATCTCGGGCACAATCCGGCGGGCGGCGCGATGGTCGTGGCGCTGATCGTCATGCTGATCGGCACCTGCGCCACCGGCTACATGATGACGACCGACAGCTTCTGGGGCGCCAAATGGGTGGAAGAGGTGCATGAGGCGCTCGCCAACCTCACGATCGGCCTCGTCGTCGTTCATGTGCTTGGCGTCCTGGTCGCGAGCTTCGAGCACCGCGAGAACCTGGTGAAGGCGATGATCACCGGAAGGAAGCGTCGATCGTGAGCGAGGTCGGTTCGCCACTGGTCTCTACGGCTGAGGAGCAGTTGACCGGGATCCGCCGAAGCGCTCCCCGAGCGCCGAGCAGCTTTTCGCAATGGCTCGCCCGCTTGAGGCAAATCAACCCACTCACGCGCCGGTGGAGTACCCGAAACCTGTCATCGATCAGCGCTTCGCTCACATCCGGGTGTGGATTATTCCTCATGCGAATCCTTCGCAGAAGCCTCCGTCTCGCCTCTTCAGGGGGCGTGCCCGTTCGTGCGCTCTCGGTCATTACGCTCTTGGCCGTTGCATTGAGCTTGCCGGCTTCCGTGTCGATGGCGCAGGACGAGGTGAAGCTGAGCGATGCGCAGGCGCGCAATCTCGGCGTCCGCGTCACCCACCCCATCGCGAGCCGGACCGATCTGACGCTGCCCTATCCCGCCCAGATCGTGATTCCCACGCAGCAATTGTGGGTCGTCAGCGCACCGGTGGCCGGCATGGTTGCCAATCTTCTGGTCGGGCGCGGCGACCGCGTCACGGCCGGTCAGCCGCTGGTCACGCTGGAGAGCCCAAGCTTCGTCTCGCAGCAACGCGACTATTTGCACGCGATGGCGCAGGAGCGCCTCGCCAGCCAGCAGCTCAATCGGAACGTCGATCTGTTCGAGGGCAAGGCCGTGCCGCAACGCGTGCTCGAGGCCAGCCAGGCCGAAGCGCGCCAGGCCGCTCTCGTCGTCGCCGAACGGCGCCAGATGCTGCATCTGAGCGGGATGTCCGACGAAGCCATGTCCCGGCTGGCCCAGGAAGCGGCAATCAGCGCGACGCTCACCGTCAACGCGCCGCAAACCGCATCCGTGGTCGATCTCGCGGTGTCGCCGGGGCAGCGCCTCGAACAATCCGCGCCGCTCGTCAAGCTGGCGCGGCTCTCACCGCTATGGGCCGAAATCGCGGTGCCTGCCGCCAACATTCGCGCGATCCGCAGCGGCGCGAGGATCGAGATCGAGGGCTATTCCACCCCCGGCAAGGTCGTGCTGGTCTCCGAGACCATCGACTCCGCCACCCAGACCATTCTGGTTCGGGCGGAAGTCCCCAACGATGGCGAGTTGCACCCGGGTCAAACCACCGCGGCGCGCATCGGCTTTCTCTCCGCCGGCGAAAGCGCCTTCGAGATCCCCTATAGCGGGCTGGTCCGGCGGGGCGAGCAGACGTCGGTCTTCGTCGCCTTCGACGGCGGCTTCCGGCTGGTCCCGGTCAAGCTGCTCGCGGAAGACCAGGATCATGTCGTCGTGTCGGGCGCCGTCACAGAGCGGGACGCGATCGCGATCGGCGGGATCTCGGCGCTTCGCGGCAT
Source organism: Bradyrhizobium sp. UNPF46 (assembly GCF_006658625.1). NCBI lineage: Bacteria > Pseudomonadati > Pseudomonadota > Alphaproteobacteria > Hyphomicrobiales > Nitrobacteraceae > Bradyrhizobium > Bradyrhizobium sp. UNPF46. The sequence continues at coordinate 24,527 of NZ_LFJB01000105.1, read as the reverse complement.
TCTCTCGGGACTGGGGCAGTAGATGCTCCGCCGCCTGGTTGCGTTCGCATTATCGCAGCGGCTGTTCGTGATGCTGGGCGTGCTGCTGGTGATCGGTGCCGGGGCCGTCCTCCTGCCCGGCCTGCCGATCGACGCCTTCCCCGACGTCTCGCCGGTTCAGGTGAAGGTCATCATGAAGGCGCCGGGCCTCACCCCCGAAGAGGTCGAGCAGCGCATCACCGTCCCGGTCGAGCTCGAGCTGCTCGGGTTGCCGAACAAGAAGGTGCTTCGCTCGACCACGAAATATGCGCTGGCCGACATCACCGTCGATTTCGAGGACGGCACCGACATCTACTGGGCGCGCAACCAGGTCTCGGAGCGGCTGTCGAACATCTCGCGCGACTTCCCGGAAGGCGTGACCGGCGGACTTGCGCCGATCACGAGCCCGCTGGGCGAGATGTTCATGTTCACGATCGACAGTCCCGAGCTTTCGCTCGCCGAGCGCCGGACCCTGCTCGACTGGGTGATCCGCCCTGCCCTGCGGACGGTACCCGGCGTTGCGGACGTCAATGCGCTCGGCGGCTATGTCCGTGCCTTCGAGATCGTGCCGCGCAACGATGCGCTGGCCGCGCGCGGCATATCCTACGAGCTGTTTCGCCGGGCCATCGAAGCCAACAGCCGCAATGACGGCGCCGGACGGGTCAACCAGGGCGAGGACAGCGCTCTGGTTCGGATCGAAGGCAGCATCCGATCGGTCGAGGACATCAAGGCCATCGTCGTCGACACCCGCGAGGGCGTTCCGATCCTGGTCAACGACGTCGCCACCGTCAAAGTCGGGACGCTGACACGCTATGGCGCGGTCACGACGGACGGCCGCGGCGAAACCGTCGAGGGCCTCGTGCTCGGCCTGCGCGGCGCCAACGCGGGTCAGCTCATCCGCGACGTCCGCGCCCGGCTTGCCGAGCTGCAAGGCGCGCTGCCGAAGAGCGTTTCGATCAACGTGTTCTATGACCGCAGCCGCCTGGTCAACCGCGCCGTCGGCACCGTGGTGCGGGCCCTCGGCGAGGCCACCGTCCTCGTCATCGTCCTTTTGCTGCTCTTCCTCGGCAACTGGCGGGCCTCGCTGGTGATCGCCCTCAGCCTGCCGCTCGCCATCGTGATCGCGTTGATCATCATGCGCCTCGTCGGGATGTCGGCCAATCTGATGAGCCTCGGCGGGCTCGCGATCGCGATCGGCATGCTGATCGACGCGCTGGTCGTCGTGGTCGAGAACATCGTCGGCAATCTCGGCAAGCATGAGCCGGGCAAGGGTCTCCCGCTGATCCATTTGATCTACCGCTCGGTCTGCGAAGTGCTGGAGCCTGTCGCCTCGGGCGTGCTGATCATCATCATCGTGTTCGTGCCCCTGCTGACGCTGCAGGGGCTCGAGGGCAAGCTGTTCATCCCGGTCGCGCTGGCCATCATTTTCGCGCTGGCCGGCTCGCTCTTGCTGGCGCTCACCGTGATCCCGGTCGCAACCTCCTATGTGCTCAAATCCGCCTCGCATCACGATCCTCTGCTGGTGCGCGCCGCCCAGCGCGTCTACGCGCCGGCACTGGCCTGGGCCCTGAACAACGAGCGCAAGGTCATGGCCGCGGCGCTGATCGGCCTCGTCGCGGCGGGCTTTGCCTACACCCAGCTCGGCAAGACCTTCATGCCGACGATGGACGAAGGCGACGTCATCGTCAGCGTGGAGACGCTTCCCTCCGTCAATCTCGACGAGTCGCTTGCGATGAACGCGCGGTTGCAGACCGCGCTTCTGGCCGTGCCTGACATTGCCGGGATCGTCGCCCGGACCGGGTCGGACGAGCTTGGCCTGGATCCGATGGGCCCCAACCAGACCGACACGTTCCTGGTGCTCAAGCCGGCCGCCGAGCGCGCGACCGACAATCGCGAGGCCCTGCTGCAGAAGCTCCGCGAGGTCCTGGCCGGCTTTCCCGGCATCTCGCTCAGCTTCACCCAGCCCATCGACATGCGCGTGCAGGAGATGATCAGCGGTGTGCGCGGCGATGTCGCCGTCAAGATCTTCGGCCCCGACATCGCCAGGCTGAACGAAACCGCGGCGAAACTGTCGGCGATCCTGTCCAGCATCGACGGCGCCGAGGACGTCTACACCACGCTGAACGAAGGCGCTCAATATTACACGGTCGCGGTCAATCGCATGGAGGCCGGCCGCCTCGGCCTCACCGTGGATTCCATCGTCAACTCGCTGCGCACCCAGATCGAGGGCCGGACCATCGGCACCGCGCTCGAGGAAGGGCGCCGCACGCCGATCCTCATCCGGGGCAGCGAGACGACGCGGGAAGCGCCGACGCTGCTGGCGAGCCTGCCGCTGACGCTGGCGTCCGGGCGGCATGTCGCGCTGTCGCAGGTTGCCCGCATCCAGCGCGTCGACGGCCCGGTGAAGATCGACCGCGAGGACGGCGCCCGCATGAGCGTGGTGCGCGCCAACGTCCGCGGTCGGGACATGGTCGGCTTCGTCGAAGCGGCGCGCCAGAAGGTGGCGAGCGAACTGCCGCTTCCGAACGGCTACCGGCTGAGCTGGGGCGGACAGTTCGAGAACCAGCAGCGCGCCGCCGCGCGCCTGTCGATCGTGGTCCCCGTCGCGATCGGCCTGATCTTCGTGCTGCTCTTCACGACGTTCGGGGCCATCCGCCAGGCCTTGCTGGTGCTGGTCAACATTCCCTTTGCCCTGATCGGCGGCGTGTTCGCGCTGGTGGTGACGGGCGAGTATCTGTCGGTGCCGGCCTCGGTCGGCTTCATCGCGCTGCTCGGCATCGCCGTGCTCAACGGCGTCGTGCTGGTCTCCTACTTCAATCAGCTCCGCGCCCACGGCCTTCCCGAGGATCGCATCGTCGTCGAAGGCGCCATGCGCCGGCTTCGGCCGGTGCTGATGACCGCGAGCATCACGGCGCTCGGCCTGATCCCGCTGCTGTTCGCCACCGGCCCGGGATCCGAGGTGCAGCGACCGCTCGCCGTCGTCGTGATCGGAGGACTGCTGTCCTCCACCCTGCTCACCCTGATTCTCCTGCCGATCCTGTACCGCCGCTATGGCGGGGCGTCGAAGGTGACGAAATGATCGACCAGCCCGTCTGTCTCACGCTGATCGTGCCGCATCAGCTTCGCGACGAAATGTTCGACACTCTCGCCGAGCAGAGCGATCTGGTTTCGGGGTTCACGGCCCTACAGGGCTCAGGTCACGGCACCGAGGTCCGATTGCTGACGGCCGCCGAACGCGTGAAGGGCCATGCCGATCAGACCGTCGTGCAAGTGGTGCTGGCGAGCACAGATGCCAGCCGCCTGCTCGAGCGCCTGCGGGTTTCGTTTGCGGGGACCAGGCTGGTCTACTGGACGATGCCGGTGACGGAACTCGGCATGATCGACTGAGCCGGCCCTACTCTGCCGAGGCCCGGGCGTGGCGCTCGGACGATTCCAGCGCGGCAGAGTTCAGTTTGCGCCGGCGCCAGATGCTGCCGACCACGAGCACGACGACGACGCCGAGCGCGGCGCAGAAATATTCGCCGCCGGCCCCGCCATGGCCGAACTGCGGCGGGATGCGCACGGCGCCGAGCATGCCGTCGAGCGAGGCGCCGAACGGACCGTCGAACAGCGTGTGCAGCTTCGGCGCGACGCCGGGATCGGTCGAGATCACCTCGCCCGCGATCCAGCCGAGCAGCGCCGCACCGGCCCAGACCAGCACCGGCAGCTTTTCGAGCAGCGCCATGATCAGCGCCGCGCCGGCGACGATCAGTGGCACGCTGATGGCAAGGCCGAGGACCAGGAGCGGCGCGCTGCCATTGGCCGCGGCGGCCACTGCAATGACGTTGTCGAGCGACATGACGATGTCGGCGACGACGACGATCTGCACCGCCTGCCACAGATGCGAGGCCGCGTCGACGTCGTCCTCGTCCTCGTGTTCCGGCACCAGGAGCTTGGCCGCGATCACGATCAGGGCGAGACCGCCGACCAGCTTGAGATACGGCAGCTCCATCAGGGTTGCGACGATGCCGGTGAAGATGATCCGCAGCATCACCGCTGCGCCGGCACCGAAGATCATGCCCCACAGCCGGTGTCGCGGCGAGAGGCCGCGGCACGCGAGCGCGATCACCAGCGCGTTGTCGCCGGAGAGCAGGATGTTGATCCAGATGATCTTGCCGACCGCGATCCAGAAAGTCGGCGCAGCCATCTCATTGCGAAACTGGGTGAAGAATACCCCGATCGTCGCGGGATCGAAGATCTGCCAGAGCCAGTCCACAATGAGTCCTTTCGCCCTCGTCTTTCACTTACGGCCGTTGATCAGCCGACGATCTCGTTGCCCGAGAAGAACTGCGCGATCTCGATCGCGGCCGTCTCCGGCGCATCCGAGCCGTGCGCGGAGTTCTCGCCGATCGACTTTGCGTAGAGCTTGCGGATGGTGCCGTCGGCAGCCTTGGACGGGTCGGTCGCACCCATCGCGTCGCGATAGCGGGCGACGGCGTTCTCGCCTTCCAGCACCTGGACGACGACCGGGCCCGAGGTCATGAACTCGACGAGCTCGCCGAAGAACGGCCGCGCCTTGTGGACGGCGTAGAAGGTCTCGGCCTGCTCCTTGGTCATGCGGATACGCTTCTGCGCGACGATGCGCAGGCCCGCTTTTTCGATCACGGCGTTGACGGCGCCGGTCAGGTTACGCGCGGTCGCGTCGGGCTTGATGATCGAGAAAGTGCGTTCGATGGCCATAATCTTGTCCTTGGGAAGAAAAGCGGGGGTTGTCGAGTTGCGGGGCTTATATCGGCGCCTTTGCCATCCGGCAAGCGACCGCCGGGATGACGCCACAGACGCTTCGCCGCAGCACCGGGACCGGCGATTTCCGCTTGGGTTACGACAATTTCACGCAGATGAACCCAATCTGAAGGCGCCATTCAGGCTTTGGTTCGGCCTGCCGGCCTATGCTCATTCCATCGAAACCGAAGCCTGATCACGAGGCGGACCGTTTCGGCGGCCTTTCCATCGACGCGGATCCCCCCCGCGCCGGCAGTTTTGAGGAGATCACCATGTTGAGGAAACTTTCGCTTGCCGCTGTCGCTGCGGTTGCGCTCGGTGCCGCGCTGGCGCCGACCTCGGCCTCCGCTCACTGGCATGGCGGCGGCTGGGGCTGGCACGGCGGCGGCGGTGGCTGGCACCGCGGTTACGGCTGGGGCGGCCCGCGCTTCTATGCCCCCGTCTCCTACGGATATGGCGGCTGCTACGTGCGCCGGCTGGTCCCGACCCCCTGGGGACCCCGCTGGCGGCTGATCAACCGCTGCTACTGAGCCCGACAGCACCTTCCTGAAAACCAAGGGGTACCTGCGCCCCCCTCAGGTACCTTCCAAGAGGAGCCCCGGCGATCCCCCCGCCGGGGCTCCGCATTTTGGGCGGACATGGCGCAATTCATACAATTTTGACGAGAATGCCCGCGATCCCCAAGGAATCGCGAAACCATTTTGGGGGCCAATGACTTGGTACCGTGTCGAACCTTTGAGAACACGGAACCGAACGCGATGGCTGGCCTTTCTGCCAATGACAGCGAACAGATCGACCGGCGGACCAGCCGATCGATCTGCGATGCCGTGGGCGAGCGGCTTCAGCAGAGCCTTCGTCCCGAACCCCGGCTCCCGACTCATCTCGAGCAGCTCCTCAACGAGCTGGAGCGGCGCGACCGCGAGCCGCATTAAGTTGCGACTTGCGTTTGACCTCGGCTGCGGTGACAAGGCCGCATGCTTGTCATCTCCGACCTCTCCATCCGCCTTGCCGGACGCCTTCTGATTGACCAGAGTTCCGTGCAGATCACGCCGGGATCGCGCGTCGGTCTGGTCGGACGCAACGGCACCGGCAAGTCGACGCTGTTCAAGGTGATCCGCGGGGAACTCGCGGCCGAGCACGGCTCGGTGACCTTGCCGCCGCGCTGGAGCATCGGCAGTCTCGCCCAGGAGGCCCCGAACGGTCCCGAAAGCCTGATCTCCGTCGTGCTCAAGGCCGATCTCGAGCGCGACGCCCTGCTCACCGAAGCCGAAAGCGCGACCGATCCACACCGGATCGCCGAGATCCAGACTCGCCTCGTCGACATCGACGCGCATTCGGCGCCGAGCCGTGCGGCCGCGATCCTCTCCGGCCTCGGCTTCTCCGCCGCCGACCAGCTCCGCCCCTGCGCCGAATTCTCCGGCGGCTGGCGCATGCGCGTTGCGCTGGCCGCCACGCTGTTCGCCGCCCCGGACCTCCTGCTGCTCGACGAGCCCACCAACTATCTCGACCTCGAAGGCACGCTGTGGCTGGAGGATCACCTCGCCCATTATCCGCGCACCGTGATCGTGATCAGCCACGACCGCGACCTGCTCGAAAGCTCGGTCGACCAGATCCTGCATCTGGAGCGCGGCAAGCTCACGCTCTACAAGGGCACCTATTCGTCGTTCGAGGAGCAGCGCGCCGCGCGCGAGCTGCTCGATGCCAAGGCCGTCAAGCGCCAGGAGGCCGAGCGCGCGCGGCTGCAGGCCTTCGTCGACCGCTTCAAGGCCAAGGCCTCGAAAGCCCGGCAGGCCCAGTCTCGCGTGAAGATGCTGGAGCGGCTGAAGCCGATCACGGCGCTGGTCACCGAGGACGTGCGCGAGATCTCCTTTCCCGCGCCGGAGAAGATCCTGTCGCCGCCGATCATCGCCGTCGACAACGCCTCGGTCGGCTATGATCCGGCGAGCCCGGTGCTCAATCGCGTCACCTTGCGCATCGACAATGACGACCGCATCGCGCTGCTGGGCGCCAACGGCAACGGCAAGTCGACGCTGGTCAAGCTGCTCGCCGGCCGCCTCGCGCCGTTCTCCGGCAAGGTGACGCGCGCGGACAAGCTGTCGATCGCCTATTTCGCCCAGCATCAGCTCGACGAGCTGAACGAGGACGCCTCCGCCTACGACCACGTCCGCAAGCTGATGGGCGATGCGCCCGAAGCCAAGGTGCGCGCCCGTGCCGGCGCGATCGGCTTCTCCGGCAAGGCGGCCGACACCAAGGTGGCCAAACTGTCGGGCGGCGAGAAGGCACGGCTGCTGCTGGGGCTGGCGACCTTCTTCGGCCCCAACATGATCATCCTGGACGAGCCGACCAACCATCTGGACATCGACAGCCGCGCCGCGCTTGCCGAAGCCATCAACGAATTCCCCGGCGCGGTGATTATGGTCTCGCACGATCGCTATCTGATCGAAGCCTGCGCCGACCGGCTCTGGATCGTCGCGGACCGCACCGTCACCAATTACGACGGCGACCTCGACGAATACCGCCGCCTGGTGCTGTCGGCGCGCAACAGCGAACCCACGCCGCGCGAGCGCAGCGTCGCAAGCGAGAAGCCGCAGCGCGCAAGATCGGACAATCGCGGAGGCTTGAAGAGGCGCATCGCCGAAGCCGAAGCCGAGATCGCCCGCGTCACTGACATCATCGCCAAGATCGACACCGCCCTCGCTCTGCCCGACATCTTTTCGCGCGATCCCAAGCAGGCCGCGCAATTGTCAAAGGCGCGCGCCAATGCCGCCGACGCGCTGGCGCGTGCCGAGGAACAGTGGCTGGAAGCGAGCACGCAGTTCGACGAGGCGGCCGGCTGACGGCTTCGCCGGCTAGGCCGCCTCACCCCAAATTTTGCAAAACAACCCCATGCACAGTACCGGCCTTATAGTACCGCGTATTTAGCCCTTTCAAATAACTAGCTTTTTCGGTTCAACGGCGGCGCCATTCGCGCCGGGAAAGCTCAGTCGGCGTACTGCCCGGCGGCCTTGATGATCGGCGCCCAACGGTCGATCTCGCTCACCAGCATCGTGCCCAACGCCTCCGGAGTCGCCTTGTCCTGCGGGACGGGCTCGGTGTTGATGTCGTTGAACCGCGCGATCAAGGTGGGGTCCTTCAGCGCGGCCTGGAGCGCTGCCGTCAACTTCTGAATGACCGCCGCCGGCGTGCCCTTGGGCGCATAGATGCCGTGCCAGACGCCGAGCTCGAAACCTTTGAGGCCGGCCTCGTCGGCCGTCGGCAGATCGGGCAGGCTCTTCAGCCGCTCCTTGGTGGTGATCGCGTAGGCCTTGACCTGCTTGGCCGTGATCGGCCCCGTCGTGTTCGTCGCCTGGTCGCAGGTGAGATCGATCTGCTTGCCGAGCAGATCGTTCATGATCGGGCCGTTGCCCTTGTAGGGCACCGTGGTGAGCTGCTTCTGGATCGCCGTCATGAACAGCATGCCGCACAGATGCGATGCCGCACCTAACCCGGCATTGGCGTAGGTCAGCTTGTCGCCCTGCTGCTGGGCGTAGGCGACGAGATCCTTGAGTGTCTCAGCCGGAAAATCCGCACGCGCGATGATGGTCATCGGCGCGTTGGTCACGAGCCCGATCGGCGCAAAGGCCGTCTTGGTGTCGTAGCTCAGATTGCGGTAGAGCGTTGCCGCGGTCGAGATGCCGACATGATGGATCAGCAGCGTATAGCCATCGGGCTGGGCGCGCGCGGCGCGGGTCGTGCCGATGGTGCCGCCGGCGCCGGTCGCATTCTCGACCACGATTTGCTGTCCCAGCGACTTCCCCATGCCCGCGGCCGTCAGGCGGGCGATGGTGTCGGTCGGGCCGCCCGCGGCGAACGGAACCAGCATGGTGATGGGCCTCGTCGGATAGTCCTGTGCGAGCGCCGCGCCAGACGACAAGAGCAGAGCCGATACGAGGGCAATGAACCGCATGGTTTCCTCCGGATTTCTTCTTACGCAATATGAGCGCATTCCCGGCCGCGCCGCCATCAGGAAAGTGACTTCAGCAAAAGTGTCGCAATCACGGTCATGATCGCGCCGCCGATGCGATATCGTTTGCGCATAATCTCTCCAGAAAACCGCTTCGCGCTCTTCCGCATCGTGCCTTAAGTTGGCCAGTTGTGGGATCGACCACACGACAACCCAAGGGGCAACGGCCGGACATGCGACTTCAGCAGTATTTGCACCTGTTGGGAGCAACCCTGCTTGCAGCGTTTGGCGCGACCATGGCGTTGGTCATCCCGCTTTGCGTGCAGATCGAAGACCCGATCAACATCGTCGTCGTCAAGCAGGTCCTGACCTTGACGATGACGACGTTCATGGTCGCAACAACCCATGCCATGTTGTTCGGTGTTCCACTCTATCTTTTCGTCCGCCGTAGGCGACCGCGCGTCGGGATTGCGGCCTGCGCTCTAACAGGCTTCCTCATCGCTGCAGCGCCATTCAGCGTCCTCGCATTGATCGGTGGCGGCGCGCCAGCAATGGTCAATCGGTTCAATGGCGCGCCACCCCCGTTTAGTTGGATCGAGTACGTTAGTGCCGTAGCACTGCTGGGCTCGTCGGGCCTTGTTGGCGGCCTCACTTTTTGGGCTGCCATGAGATCGTCCATGTCTGGCTGGCGATCGTGGAGTGTCGTTTCTGCGGCCGCCCTTCTGACGGGCGGCGTGTTCATCCTGCCGATCGTCGTAAGGGACACAAGCTGCCACAATGTCTTCAGAGACGGCCGCACGTCCGTCAGACCGCAAGTCTATGCAAATTTGAAGGTGCCAGCCGAAGACTGGAAGAGACTCGAGCAAACATTCGCTGCCTTCGGTCAAGCGCAAGCGCTGTCGATTCGACGCGACGTACACACCCGGGATGGACGCATCATGTGGCGCAGCATGGACCTGTGCAACGATGCCGGAGTAAGTATCAGCGTAGGCGACGAGCCATGGCTCGCTGGCGTGCATTCGCCTCGCGCGGATGAAGGCATGACCTTCAGCATCTATTCGCTCAAGCCGGACTCGGGCTGGAGACTGCTCGCCCGCCATCTCCTCGATGAGATCGAGAAGATGTGGCCCGAGAGAACCACGTTCCGGGGACCTAGCGGCCAGATCCTGTCGTTCGAAGATGCGATGAAAGGACGGCCATAGCCGTCCTGCGGGCTCGCCTTACGCGTGCTTCTTCTTCGGCTTCACCGCCCTCGGCACCGGCTGCGGCTCCGGATTGCCCTCGATCGAGGACAGGCGCCCCGCCGTGAACGTGTAGATCCCCGCGCGCGGACCGGTTGCCCAGGTCACCACGGCAACGCGGCGGCCGGCGGCATCGTTGGAGAGATTGACGTTCGAGGGCGCGCCGATACCGCGCACCACGTCGCATTCGGTATGGCCGAGCGCAACCGTGCCGCCTATCGGGGCCGGCGACGTCGATGCATTGGCATCGGACGGACCAGGCGGCGGCGCCATGCCGGGACAGGCGCCGTCGGCGCTGACGAGATCTTCAGCGCCCACGGGCTTGTCGGGCGTCAGCGGCGGCGATTCAATCGAGATGTTCTTGATGAACAGCCGGCTCGGCGTGTTGAACCATTGTGCATCCTTGGCGGACGCGAGCAGATCGGTCCCGCCCGAGCAGCCCGCGACCAGCGGTGCTACGGCAACCAACGCAACTAGGAGCGACCTGGGAAGCTTTTGATGTCGCACGATAAACCAAATTCCCTGCGTGAAGGACCAGCCCTAAGCGATTGTCCCAACATCACTTTGCGGCACGAAGGTGACAAAGGCCAGCATCGCCCGAAAAGTGCAAATTATCATTAATTGCCAAGGATGATGCCAAGGACGCTAATTCCGACGTTGCCACCGGCCCCGCTCGTCGGCCTGCCAATAGGTGACATCAAATCCCCGCGCCTTGCAATCCGTCCAGGCGCTGCGGGCGAGCGCGAGCGCATCCGGATCGTCGCCGTTGAACAGCAGCACCATGCGCGCGTAGTCCTGGGCGTCCTGCGGTAGGGCGGCGCTGTCCACCAGAAAGCGGACATGGGCGCCGTTGGGATTGCCCTCCTCGATCGCCAGCACGATCGGCTGATCGGCGGCATCGTTCACGCGCCATGTCGCGTGCGGCAGGAAGGAATCGTCTCGATAGGTCCACAAATGCGCGTCGAGCGCGTCGGCCCGCTCCTCCGAGGTCGACTGCACCACGACGCGCCAGCCGCGCTCGAGCGATTTCTCGAGAAGCGGCGGCAACACGTTCTCCACCGTCATGTTTTGCAGATGATAGAACAGCACTTCAGTCATCGTGGGGTCACTTGCGCTCGTAGTGATCGGCGACCAGGCGATCGAGGAGACGGACGCCGTAGCCGCTTGCCCAGCTCTGGTTGATGTCGGTCTTCGGCGCTCCCATGGCGGTGCCGGCGATGTCGAGATGGGCCCAGGGCGTGCCGTCGACGAAGCGCTGCAGGAACTGCGCCGCGGTGATCGAGCCGCCATGACGGCCGCCGGTGTTCTTCATGTCGGCGAACTGGGAATCGATCAGCTTGTCGTATTCGGGGCCGAGCGGCATGCGCCAGACCTTGTCGCCGGTCTCGATGCCGGCCGTCAACAGGCGTTCGGCGAGCTCGTCATTGTTGGAGAACATGCCGGCATGCTCGGTGCCGAGCGCGACCACGATGGCGCCGGTGAGCGTTGCCAGGTCCACCATGAATTTCGGCTTCACCTTCTTGGCGACGTACCAGAGCACGTCGGCCAGCACGAGGCGGCCCTCCGCGTCGGTGTTGATGATCTCGATGGTCTGGCCCGACATCGAGGTGACGATGTCGCCCGGCCGCTGCGCATTGCCGTCGGGCATGTTCTCGACGAGACCGATGGCGCCGACCACGTTGGCCTTGGCCTTGCGCGCCGCCAGCGCGTGCATCAGGCCGACGACGCAGGCCGCACCGCCCATGTCGCCCTTCATGTCCTCCATGCTGCCGGCCGGCTTGATCGAGATGCCGCCGGTGTCGAAGCAGACGCCCTTGCCGATGAAGCTGACCGGCGCCTCGCCCTTCTTGCCGCCGTCCCAGCGCATGATCACGGTGCGGCTCGGCCGCGCCGAGCCCTGGCCGACGCCGAGCAGCGCGCCCATGCCGAGCTTCTGCATCGCCTTGACGTCGAGCACCTCGACCTTGACGCCGAGCTTGCGGAGCTGACTGGCGCGGCGCGCGAACTCCTCGGGGAAGAGCACGTTCGGCGGCTCGTTGACGAGGTCGCGCGCGATGACCACGCCGTCGACGACGTGCCCGGCGGCGACAAACGCCTTCTTCGCCGCCGCGACATCGCCGACCGCAAGCGAGATGTCGGCGCGCGAGCCGCCCTCCTCGCCGTCCTTCTTCTTCGTCTTGTAACGGTCGAACTTGTAGGCGCGCAGGCGCAGGCCCGAGGCGACCGCGACCACCTGCTCGCTGGTCATGGCGCCACTGGGCAGCTCCGCCATGACGGTCATGGTGGCGGCCCCGGCGCCAAGCTTGCCCGCCGCCACGCCGCCGAATTTGAGGAAATCGTTCGCTTTCAGGCCGGTCGCCTTGCCGGCGCCGATCACGAGCAGGCGGGTGGCTTTCACCCCCTCCGGCGCCAGGATATCCAGCACGGCCCCGCTTTTACCTTTGAAGGCGGCGGCGGCCGCCGCGCGCTTCACGAGTTCGATACCCCCGCCGAGTGCCTTGGCGGATGCCGGACCGACCTTCAGGCTGTCGTCACAGAACACGACCAGGATGCCACGGGCGGCTGACGACAGCGGGACGAAGCCGACCTTGATGGCATTGGACATGGGTAACTCCTTCAAAAATCTTGATCTTTTGATCATTCCCGGTCGCGGCGGGAGCCGGGCCTGAATGACGATTCACCGAGCCATGCGCACTATGGGCCAGCGGCCCGGCAGATGCCAAGCACCCCCCGTGGCCTCAAGGCCACAACGAGGGAAATATTAACCATATATTGAGGGTGCCACGGGGCAGCCATTTTGTTGACGGATCAAAGGGATGGTAGTGAGAGAGTGAGCCGTCGGAAGAGCCTTGCCGGTCGACCTTGGGGATCCCCTTTCGGGGATTGGTCGGACAGCCGGATTTCCGGCCGACATTGGGGACTTGGTGGGGTTCGTGCGGTAGCGCATGGGGTCGATCGATAGGTATATCTTCCGCACGACGCTGGCGTCGTTTGCGCTGGTCCTGGTCAGCCTCACCGGCGTGATCTGGATTACGCAGGCGTTGCGCGGCATCGACCTGATGACGAGCCAGGGTCAGACCATCCTCACCTTCCTCGGCATCACCAGCCTCGTCGTTCCCGCGCTCGTGCTGATCATCTCGCCGATCGCGCTGATGATCGCGATCTCGCACACGCTGAACAAGCTCGCGACCGATTCCGAGATCATCGTGATGAATGCCGCCGGCTTCTCGCCGTTCCGGCTGTTCTATCCGTTCTTCTACGCCACCTGCGTGGTGGCGCTGCTGGTTGCCTTCATCGCGGCCTATCTCGCCCCCGACGGCATGCGGCGGATCAAGCAGTGGGATGCCGAGATCACCGCGGACGTGCTCACCAACATCCTGCAGCCCGGCCGCTTCGCCCAGCTCGACAAGAACCTCACGATCCGCATTCGCGAACGCCAGCCCGGCGGCATCCTCGCCGGCATCTTCATCGACGACCGCCGCGATCCCAACGAGCGCGTCTCGATCGTCGCCGAGCACGGCGAGGTCGTGAAGAACGCCACCGGCTCGTTCCTGGTGCTGGAGACCGGCAATCTCCAGCGCTTCGAGGCGGGCAAGCGCGATCCGGCGCTGGTGGCTTTCGGCCGCTACGGCTTCGACATGTCGAAATTCTCCAACCAGGGCCGCGACGTCACCCTGGGCATCCGCGAGCGCTATCTCTGGGAGCTGTTCTCGCCGTCCGAGAAAGATCCCGTCTACATGCAGATTCCCGGCCAATTCCGCTCGGCCCTGCATGACAGCCTGCTCGCGCCGATCTATCCCTTCGCCTTCGCCGTGCTGACCTTCGCCTTCCTCGGGGCGCCGCGCACCACCCGCCAGAGCCGCAACTTCTCGATCGGCGGCTCGGTGCTCGCCGTGTTCGGCCTGCGCATGGCGGGATTTGCCTGCTCGGTGATGGCCGTGAAGTCGTCTGCCCCGGTGCTGGTCCAATACGCGATGGTCTTTGGCGCCATCGGCGTCGGGCTGTGGATGATCATCGGCGGCATCGTGGTCGAGCCGCCGCCCGGCCTGATGGAGGCCATCAACAGGTCGAATGCACGCATCGCGCGGCTGTTCGGACGTCCGGCCACCGCATGAGCATGCTCACCAACACACTCGGTCGCTATTTCGCCGGCCGCTTCGTGGTCGCCGCGCTCGGCGTGTTCGCCGGCATCTTCCTGCTGCTGGTGCTGGTCGACTACATCGAGATGGTGCGCAAGACCTCGGGGCTCGCCTCCGCCTCGGCGCTCATGGTGGCCGAGACCTCGCTGTTCCGGGTGCCGCAGCTTCTGGAGAAGCTGACGCCGTTCTGCATGCTGATCGGCGCCATGACCTGCTATCTCGCCCTCTCCCGCCGGCTCGAGCTGGTGGTCGCGCGCGCCGCCGGCATCTCCGCCTGGCAGTTCATCTCGCCGGCGCTCGGCAGCGCGCTGCTGATCGGCGTGATCGCCACCGTCGCCTACAATCCGATGTCCGCCAATTTGCGCGAGCTCTCCAAGCGCATGGAGGCCGAGCTGTTCGGCTCGGCGCCCGGCGGCGGCATCCAGGACGCCTCCGGCTTCTGGCTCAATCAGGTCACCAGCGACGGCCAGACCATCATCAATGCGGCGCGCAGCGAGCAGCAGGGCGTGCGGCTGACGGGGCTGACGCTGTTCCGGTTCGACCCGGACCAGCACTTCAAGGAACGCGTCGAGGCGCGCGAGGCGACGCTCGAGACCGGCCGCTGGCTGTTCAAGGGGGTTCGCCGCTTCTCGCTGGACGCGCCGCCGGTCGACCAGGCGACGTTGGAGATTCCGACGACGCTGACCGAGGCGCAGGTCCGCAACAGCTTTTCCACCCCGGAGACTGTGTCCTTTTGGCAACTACCGAGCTACATCCGCTCGTCCGAGAGCTCGGGCTTCGCGACAGCCGGATACCGACTCCAGTATCAAAAGCTTCTGGCGCAGCCGTTTTTGCTGGCGGCCATGGTGATGCTCGCGGCCTCCGTGTCGTTGCGCTTCTTCCGGATGGGCGGCGTGCAAAAGATGGTTTTGAGTGGCGTGGGCGCAGGCTTTCTGCTCTACGTTCTGTCGAAAGTGACTGAAGACTTGAGCAAGGCTGAGTTGATGCATCCGATCGCTGCGGCGTGGTTGCCCGTGGTGGTGGGCGGCCTCACCGGCTTTTTGGCCTTGTTGTACCAGGAGGACGGTTAGTGACTGCCGTCCATCGAGGACCCGTGTCTCGTTTGACGCGCCGCATGGTGATGCGCGCGAACGGGTCCGGCTTGTCTCTTCGCAGGCTGTTGATGGCTGTCGCTGCCGTGGCATCGCTCGGCGCGCTGATCGATGTTGCCACTGTCGCCCCCGCCTCGGCCCAGGGCTTCACCTACAATCCGCTGCCGCCGCGCCCCAAGCCGCCGAAGGCCGCCAACGACAACCAGATGCTGGTTCAGGCGACCGAGGTCGACTACGACTACAACAATTCGCGCGTGTCCGCGGTCGGTAACGTCCAGCTGTTCTACAACGGCACCAGCGTCGAGGCCGACAGGGTCATCTACGACCAGAAGACCAAGCGGCTGCACGCCGAAGGCAACATCCGCATGACGGATGCCGACGGCAAGATCACCTATGCCGAGATCATGGATCTCTCCGACGATTACCGCGACGGTTTCGTCGATTCGCTGCGCGTGGATACGGCCGACCAGACCCGCATGGCCGCGAGCCGCGCCGACCGCTCCAGCGGCAACTACACGGTGTTCGAGAACGGCGTCTACACGGCCTGCGCGCCGTGTCGGGACGATCCGAAGAAGCCGCCGCTGTGGCAGGTCAAGGGTGCGCGCATCATCCACGACCAGCAGGAGAAGATGCTGTATTTCGAGACGGCCCAGCTCGAATTCTTCGGCGTGCCGCTCGCCTACATGCCCTATTTCTCGACGCCCGACCCGACCGTGAAGCGCAAGAGCGGCTTCCTGATGCCGGGCTACATTTCCGGCACGTCGAACACGGGTTACGGCGTCGAGGTTCCCTACTATTGGGCGATCGCGCCCGACATGGACGCCACCATCACACCCCGCATCCTGTCGCGGCAGGGTGTGCTGCTGCAGGGCGAGTTCCGGCAGCGCCTGATCGACGGCGCCTACCAGATCCGCGCCTATGGCATCGACCAGCTCGATCCCGGCGCGTTTTCCGGGCAGCCCGGCGACAAGCAGTTCCGCGGCGCCGTCGACACCAAGGGTCAGTTCGCGCTGAACGACAAATGGGTCTGGGGTTGGGACGGCGTCCTGATGTCCGACTACTATTTCTTCTCGGACTACCGCCTCTACCAGTACCGCGATCCGCTCGGCTCGTTCCTGCTGCTGCCGACGGAGGCGCTGTCGCAGCTCTATCTGACCGGCGTCGGCAACCGCAGCTTCTTCGACGCGCGGACGATGTACTGGCTGAGCTATTCGGGCAACCAGAGCCAGGTGCCGATCGTCTATCCGGTGATCGACTATTCCAACGTGCTCAACTATCCGGTCTTCGGCGGCGAGTTCAGCTACAAGACCAATTTCGTGAACCTGTCGCGTGACCAGGCGGTGTTCGATCCGATCACCACGATCGCGAACACCAACAGCCTGTGCACCACGGCGTCGGCCGATCCGCTGGCCCGCACGCCGTCGCAGTGCCTGCTGCGCGGCTTCCCCGGCACCTACACCCGCCTCACGGCCGAGGCGCAGTGGCGCAAGTCGTTCACCGATCCGTTCGGCCAGATCTGGACTCCGTTCGCCAGCCTGCGCGCCGATGCGATCAACTCCTCGGTCTCCAACCAGCCGGGCGTGTCGAACTATCTTCCCGTCGGCGACACCCAGGCGTTCCGCCTGATGCCGACGGTAGGCCTCGAATACCGCTACCCCTTCATCAACGTTCAGCCCTGGGGTTCGACCACTGTCGAGCCGATCGCGCAGATCATCATCCGGCCGAACGAGACCTATGCCGGCAAGCTTCCGAACGAGGACGCCCAGAGCATGGTGTTCGACGCCTCGAACCTGTTCAGCGTCGACAAGTTCTCCGGCTACGACCGCGTCGAGGGCGGCGGCCGCGCCAATGTCGGCGTGCAGTCCACCACGCAGTTCGACAAGGGCGGCGCCGTCAAGGTGCTGTTCGGCCAGTCCTACCAGCTGTTCGGCATGAACTCCTTCGCGGTTCAGGACTCCATCAATACGGGTCTCGATTCCGGCCTGGACAAGCCGCGTTCCGATTACGTCGCCAGCGCCAGCTACTCGCCCAACAGCACCTACACGTTCAGCGTCCGCTCCCGCATGGACGAGCAGACCTGGAACGTGCAGCGCTTCGAGGCCGAAGGCCGCGCCAACTTCAATCGGTGGTCCGTCGCCGTGCTCTACGGCAATTACGCGCCGCAGCCGGAACTCGGCTATCTCACCCGCCGCGAGGGTATCCTGACCTCGGGATCGCTGAAGGTCGCGACCAACTGGGTGGTGTCGGGTTCGGCGCGCTGGGACCTCGAGGCCAACAAGATCAACCAGTATGTGCTCGGTGCCGGCTATGTCGACGATTGCTTCGTGCTGGCGGCGAACTACGTAACTTCGTATAGCTATTCTGCGGGCACCGCGCCGCCCGTGCTGAGCCACGCGTTCATGTTCCAGATCGGCCTGCGCACGCTGGCGAACTCGTCGACGACCAGCAGTTCCTCCGGCCTCCAGTGAACGTTTTGAAGTGCCGGCCGCGCTTGCCCCCAACACAGGCTCGACGCGGCTGACATGCGAGCGACAATCATGACGATCCCATTGCCCGCCTTCCGCCTCCTGCTCGCCATCAGTGCCGGGTTGACCCTGACCGGACTGCCCTCGCCCTCGCGCGCGCAGAACATCGTCGTGATGGTCAACGGCGACCCGATCACCGATTTCGACATCGAGCAGCGCTCCAAGCTCGACCAGCTGACGACGCAGAAGACCCCGAGCCGGCAGGAGGTCATCAACGAGCTGATCGACGACAAGGTGAAGATGAAGGAGGGCAAGAAGTACGGGGTCGATCCCGGCGTCTCCGACATCAACCAATCCTACGAGGGCATGGCGCAGCGCATGCGCATCACGCCGGAGCAGCTCACCAAGTCGCTCGAATCCAAGGGCGTCCGCCCCGAGACGCTGAAGGGCCGCATGAAGGCCGAGATGGTCTGGACCAGTCTCGTGCGCGGCCGCTACAAGGAGCGCCTCCAGGTCGGCGAGCGCGACGTCGCGCAGGCCGTGCAGGCCCAGACCGGCGACAAGCTCCAGATCGAGGGCACCGAATACAAGATGCAGCCGATCGTGCTGATCGTGCCGCGCGGCTCGTCCGCGGCGTTCCTGGAGACGCGGAAGAAGGAAGCCGAGACCTATCGCGCCCGCGTCGGCAGCTGCGAGGAAGCCAACTCGCTGTTCCGCTCGACGCCGAACGCGACCATCCGCGACACCGTCACCAAGACCACCGCTGAGCTGCCGGAGGCGCTGCGCAAGGTGCTGGACGACACCCCGATCGGCCACCTGACCGCGCCCGAGATGACCAAGAACGGCATCGAGATGGTGGTGCTGTGCTCGCGCAAGCCGACCATGATCGACACGCCGAAGAAGCGCGAGGTCCGCGAGAAGATGTATCAGGAGAAGTACGAGAAGACCCAGAAGGCCTATCTCGACGAGCTCCGCAAGGCGGCGATGATCGAATATCGCAACCGCTGATGGCCGCTTCCGCAGCAAAGCCGCTCTCCCTCCCCCTTGCCCTGACCCTGGGAGAGCCCGCCGGCATCGGGCCCGACATCACGATCGCAGCCTGGCTGAGGCGTCGTGAGCTGAACCTGCCCGCCTTCTATTTGCGCGGCGACGAGGCGCTGATCGCCCGCCGCGCCCGATCGATCGGTGTCGATGTCAGGACGGCCGCGGTGAGCCCCGGCGAGGCCGCGGCCGCTTTCACCGAGGCCCTCCCCATCGTTGAAACCGGCGAGCGCGCGACCGCCGAACCCGGCAAGCCCGACGCATCGAGCGCGCCCGCCGCGCTCGCCTCGATCCGGCAGGCCGTCGGCGATGTCCGACAGGGCCGCGCCGGCGCAATCGTCACCAATCCGATCGCCAAGAGCGTGCTCTACCGTGCGGGCTTCCGTCATCCGGGCCACACCGAATTCCTCGCCGAACTCGCCGCGGAGAACGGCCGCGTGCCGCAGCCCGTGATGATGCTGTGGTCGCCGCGGCTCGCCGTCGTGCCGGTGACCATCCACGTCTCCCTGCGCGAGGCGCTGAGCCAGCTCACCAGCGAATTGATCGTCTCGACGACGCGCATCGTCGCGACCGAGCTGAAATCCCGCTTCGGAATCGCGCGGCCGCGCATCGCGATCTCCGGCCTCAATCCGCATGCCGGCGAGGACGGCTCGCTCGGTCACGAGGAGCAGACGGTCATCGCTCCCGCGCTCAAGACCTTGCGCGGCGAGGGCATCGAGGCCAGGGGCCCGCTGCCGGCCGACACCATGTTCCACGAGGCCGCGCGCAAGCTCTATGACTGCGCGGTCTGCATGTATCACGATCAGGCGCTGATCCCGATCAAGACGGTGGCCTTCGACGACGCCGTCAACGTCACGCTCGGCCTGCCCTTCATCCGCACCTCGCCCGATCACGGCACCGCCTTCGACATCGCCGGCACCGGCAAGGCGAACCCTTCGAGCCTGGTTGCCGCGCTGAAGCTCGCGGGCCGCATGGCGGCAACGCAAAGCCGATGAGCGCGATCGACGACCTCCCGCCGCTGCGCGAGGTCATTCGCCAGCACGCGCTATCGGCGCGCAAATCGCTCGGCCAGAATTTTCTGCTCGACCTCAACCTCACCGCCCGCATCGCGCGCGCCGCAGCGCCGCTCGAGGACGCCACCATCGTCGAGATCGGCCCGGGCCCGGGCGGCTTGACGCGCGCGCTGCTCGCGCTCGGCGCCAAACGCGTCATCGCCATCGAGCATGACGAGCGCGCGATCCCCGCCTTGCAGGATATTTCCGCGCGCTACCCCGGCAGGCTCGAGATCGTGCATGGCGATGCCATGACCTTCGATCCCCGCCCGCTTCTCGCCGGCGAGCGCGCCAAGATCGTCGCCAACCTGCCCTACAACATCGCGACCCAGCTCCTGATCAACTGGCTCACCACCGAGCCCTGGCCGCCCTGGTACGACATGATGGTGCTGATGTTCCAGCGCGAGGTCGGCGAGCGCATCGTCGCGCACGAGGACGAGGAGGCCTATGGCCGGCTCGGCGTGCTCGCCAACTGGCGCTGCGAGACCAAGATCCTGTTCGACATCTCGCCGTCCGCCTTCGTGCCGCCGCCGAAGGTCACCTCCTCCGTCGTGCGCCTCACGCCGCGCGCAGAACCGCTGCCCTGCGATCGCAGGATGCTCGAGCAGGTCGCAGCCGCCGCCTTCGGCCAGCGCCGCAAGATGCTGCGGCAGAGCCTGAAATCGCTTCAAGCGGATCCGGCGCGGCTTGCCGCGGCCGCCGGCGTCGATGCGACGCGGCGCGCGGAGACGATCCCCATTTCCGGCTTTGTTGCCATGGCGCGTGAATTGGCGGATATACGCAGCGAAACTGCGTAACCAAGAATTTCGGAGGAAGGAATATGGCGTTGATGCGTCGACAGTCCCTGGTCAAGTTCGATGCGCCGCTGTGCGAGACCATCGTCGACACGCCGAAGCCGAAAGGCGCCGAGGTCCTGGTGCGCATCGAGCGTTGCGGCCTCTGCCATTCCGACCTGCACATCCAGGACGGCTACGCCGATCTCGGCGGCGGCAAGAAGCTCGACACCACGCGCGGCATGACGCTGCCCTTCACGCTCGGCCACGAGATCGCCGGCGTGGTCGACGAGGTCGGCCCGGACGTCGCGGCCGGTCTCGTCGGCACGAAGAAAGCCGTCTTTCCGTGGATCGGCTGCGGCCAGTGCCGCGACTGCGCCAATGGCGACGAGAATCTCTGCGTGAAGCAGCGCTTCCTCGGCGTCTCCATCGACGGCGGCTTCGCCACCCACGTGCTGGTGCCCGACGCGAAATATCTGCTTGATTACGATCCGCTGCCCGTCAACCAGGCCGCGACCCTGATGTGCTCCGGCGTCACCGCCTATGGCGCGCTCAAGCGCCTGGTCGATCGTCCGCGCCAGCGCAATCTGCTGCTGATCGGCCTCGGCGGCGTCGGCATGATGGGCCTGTCGTTCGCGCAGGCGATGTTCAAGCAGCCGATCACGGTTGCCGACCTCTCGCCGGCCGCGCGCGACACCGCGTTGAAGAACGGCGCCGCGGTCGCCTACGACCCGTCCGAGCCCGACGTGATCAAGCGCATCCTGAAGGAGACCGAAGGCGGTTTTGACGAGATCGTCGATTTCGCCGGTAACGAGAAGTCGATGGCCTTTGCGGTCGCGGTCGCCGCGCGCGGCGGCAAGATCGTGGTCTCCGGCCTGATGGGCGGCCAGTTCACCCTGCCGATGGTGCAATGGGTCTACAAGCGCATGACCATCGAAGGCTTCATGGTCGGCACGCTGGCCGAGGCGCAGGAGTTGATGGCGCTGGCGCGCGCCGGCAAGATCAAGCCGACACCGATGCGCGAGGAGCCGATGGGCGACGTCCAGAAATGGATCGACGAGCTTCGCGCCGGCAAGGTCGTCGGCCGCATCGTTTTGAAGAACTGACGATCGCTGCGGCGGGCCCGGCGCAAGTTGCGCCCGCCGCGGAACGCCTGCGGCCTCGCCGCGTTGGCTGCGCATGACCATTCGCTGCACCGTCGAAAGCGCATTCTTCATCGCCTGGAGCTGCCTGGAGCAGAGCGGCGAGCTCGGCCCGCCCGACGAGAGCGCCAACGTCATTCTCGACGCCATCGAAGCCCAGCTCAGGACCGGTGAACGCCGGCAGCTGATGCTCGCCAACAAGGCGATCGACGCCTACCGCACACATGCCGCCCAGCGCCATCCCACGGGGGATCGCGAAGCGCGCTTCGGCTGAGAAGTTCTCGCCGCCCCTCGGGGCGCCGGCCCGGCGGCATTCGAGCGGATTGAGGCCGGCGGTCCGTCGGGCAAGAGCGCACGGGGTACGGCGCTCGGCGGAAGGACGGTACGCCAATCCGCAAGCCCGCTATGTTCACTCCTGAACAAACCTCGCACGATCACCGTTGCCGGGCCGCGCGCAGGGCCGCTCCATCCTACCTTTCCGGAATCCCGGAACGCCGGCGCGCAACTTCTCTGGCCACCGGCGCGCCCTTGTGTGCACTTTGGAACCGTCGGTTCCGCCACGGAAACGTAGGGTTGTTGCTGGCGCCGATTCCCGGCCAGCCCAGAGAAGAAACTGTGACCGGTCGGCCCCACAACGATCTGCTCCGGCAGCTCTCCCACCAGGATTTCGAGCTGCTCGTCCCCCACCTCCAGCCGGTCGAAGTCGAGGCAAGCCAGATCCTGCATCACGCCGGCGATGCGGTAACGGCCATTCATTTCCCCTGCGGCCCCACGCTGGTGTCGTTCGCCGTGCCGGTCGAGGATGACCGCGAGGTCGAAAGCATGCTGGTGGGACGGGAGGGCGCTGTCGGCGTTGCCGCGGGATCCAGTCCTTCGCTCACCTATTCGCGCATCGTCGTGAAGCTCGGCGGCACCCTCGTCCGGCTGCCCCGGCGTGCGCTCGAGCAGGCGCAGCAGAGGTCGCCCCCGCTCCAGGATGTGTTCTTGCGCTATGCCGACTGCCAGTTTGCGCAGTTGCTGCAAACCGCAGCCTGCAACGCCGCGCATTCGATCGAGCAGCGTGCCGCCAAGTGGATCATCTCCACACAGGAACGGATCGGCCGGGCCGAGATTCCTCTTACCCACGAGCAACTCGCCAGCATGCTGGGCGTCTCCCGCAGCTATGCCAGTCGCGTCATCCAGATGTTCAAGGCAAGGCACATCCTCGCCACCCGCCGTGGCGCCATCGTGATCCTCGATAGGCCGGAGCTCCAGGCCAGAGCCTGCTGCTGCAACGACTGGGTGAAGAAGCATTTTGACGAAGTGCTGGGCGCGGCGACTGCCGGCGGCTAACGCCACCGTCATGCCTGAGGCGACGACTGCCGCTTCAGATGCAGATTGGTCGGAGTGAAATCCCCGGGCCGCTGCAATTCCCGCCATTTCAGCACGATCAGCTCGCCGTCGCACAGATCCATGACTTCGCTGCGCCGGAGCTCGACCTCCTCGGCGTCCTTGTCGTGGACCTCCATGAGATGACAGATGCTCGCTGCCGCCAAACGCGCGCTCACAATGCGGATTGCCCTGCTCCACCACAGCGCCCTAAACAGCCCTTGGCGGCGTTCTGCCCCCCGTGGCAGAACCGCAAGATCGGTCGAGCACGTCATGCCCGCCTGCGCTTTAGCTGGTGCTGCCACGGAGAACCGAACGATGACGGCGGCGCTTCAGACCTACCATGCCCGGATGCAGCGGGTGCTGGATCACATCGACCAGCATCTGGACGACGATCTGGACCTGGACGCGCTGAGCAGCGTCGCGGCCTTCTCGAAATTTCATTTCCACCGGCAGTTCACGGCGACCTTCGGACTGTCGGTGCATCGCTATATCCAGCTCGCCCGCATGAAGCGTGCTTCATACCGGCTGGCCTACAGCGACGCCGAAAGCGTCACTGACATCGCGATGGATGCCGGCTACGACGCACCCGACG
Source organism: Bradyrhizobium sp. UNPF46 (assembly GCF_006658625.1). Classification (NCBI taxonomy): domain Bacteria; kingdom Pseudomonadati; phylum Pseudomonadota; class Alphaproteobacteria; order Hyphomicrobiales; family Nitrobacteraceae; genus Bradyrhizobium; species Bradyrhizobium sp. UNPF46. The sequence goes on along the minus strand of NZ_LFJB01000105.1, from coordinate 898 downwards.
CCTTCGCCCGCGCCTTTCGGCAACGGTTCGGGCAATCGCCGTCGTCGTTCCGCAACTCTCCCGACTGGGAGCCGTGGCTTGTGGCCTTCGGGCCTCTCGACAACGCGAGGAGCAAGCTGGTGAGGACTTTTACCCCTGACGACGTGACGATCCGCAATGTGCCCCCGACGCGGGTGGCGATCATGGAGCATCGAGGCGACCCGGCAACACTCGGCGACACCATCCGGCGGTTCATCGCCTGGCGCAAGGCAGGCGGCCTGCACCCCAGGACAAATCCGACCTTCAATGTCTGGCGGTCCGAGCGGCGACCAGCCTCGCCCAGCACCTACAGCACGGACCTCTGCGTCGGGACCGACCAGCCGATCGAGGCGAACGGCGAAGACATCAAGGCCGGCGAGATTCCCGGCGGACGCTGCGCGGTGCTGCGGGTGGTCGGCTACACCGACAATCTGGAGCCCGCCGCGCTCTACCTCTATCGCGACTGGCTCCCGGCCAGCGGCGAGGAGGCGCGCGACTTCCCGATCTATTGCCAGCGGCTGAGCTTCTTCCCTGATGTCGGCGAGCACGAGGCGACCGCGGATGTGTTCCTGCCGCTGAAATGAACCGTCACCGCAACCACCGTCATTCCGGGATGCGTGCGCGAGCACGCAGGCCCGGAATCCATCGGGCCGCATGCTCTGCCGTGCAATGGATTCCGGGTTCGCCCTTTTAGGGCGCCCCGGAATGACCAACATCGGCCCGGGCCACCGCGCGCGAGGCGTCGGGCAAAACACCAAACCGCCGCGTCAAGCCCTTCCCGCGAAAATATTCTGCTTTCCCGAATTTCGGATTTATGGCATACACCGCTCATCCCGGCCCTGCCAAAGGGGCGCTTCGCGATCGTCACGAGATGCGGGCC
>NZ_LFJB01000125.1:0-30526 GCF_006658625.1 Bradyrhizobium sp. UNPF46 | reverse complement strand
AGCGGAATATTTTTGCGGCAGCGGATTGACAGAGGGCGACACAGGCACGGCGCCGTAGCCCGGATGGAGCGCCAGCGCAATCCGGGACGGTGCGAGATGCCGGGCGAGCCGCCCCGGATTACGCTTTCGCTCCATCCGGGCTACGGGTCTACGGGTCCTATCCGCTCACGCCGACATCGCCCCCTTGCGGCCGAACGGGGCGAGCAGGCGGACGATCTCGCAGACGGCGACGAGGCCGGCGAGCCAGGCGGCGCAGGTCAGGCCGATGCGGGTCACGATCGCGGCGGTGAAGGCGCCCTCGCCGCCGAGGAACGGCGTCGCGGCGAGCAGCGCGAGCTCGTAAACGCCATAGGCGACGACGAGCGCGATCGCCAGCATCAGCGGCGTGCGGCCCTGCGGCAGTCGGCCGAGCGCCAGCGACGCCGCCGCGGTCGCCAGCAATGAAGCCGCGCCGATGACGAAGCCCCAGGCGATGGTGTTGGCGTCGACGGGATAATGCAGCACGCCAAAGCCGATGGTCTGGTTCACGAGCCAGGCGCCGGTGACGACGAGCAGTGCCGGGCGGAGCCGCAGCATCGCTGCGGCCACCACGGCGAAGGCCGCAAACGGCGTGGCGCAGGCGAACGCGAAGCTCGCGAGCACGCACGATGCCGTCAGCAGCGCAAAGCCGAACATCGGCGCAAGGCGCGGCGCGACCGGATGAAGGCGGAAACGGTCGTCGTCAGACCGCAGGATGCTGAGCGCCATGAGTGATCTCCTTGTTTTCGAGTTCTAATCCATTTGCGGGGTTGTGACAGCCCCTGCGGCGTCAGAACGTGGCGCCGGCCTTGAGCAGATAGGTGCGGCCGGGCAGCGGATAGGCGCTGAAGCGGCCGTCGGTGAAGGTGCTTGCGATGGCGTAGTCGTAATAGAGCGCGTTCAGCACATTGTTGACGCTGAGGGACCAGAAGTAGCGCTCAACCTGGCCGCTGAGCTTGAGGTCGATCGTGCCGTTGGCGGGGATCGGCTTCTGGGTCCCGGCCTGGTCGTTGTCCATGCGCCGCTCGCTCCAGAAGCGCGCGGTGGCATCGAGCACCAGATAATTCTGCCAGATATTCCAGGTGACGCCGGCGCTCGCCGTGTAACGCGACACCAGCGGCACGTCGTTGCCGGCCCAGATGCCTTCACGGAACACCGCGCGTGTATAGGCCACGCCCGAGCGCAGCAGCAGGGCATCGTTGACGCGATAGGACAGACTGGTCTCCGAGCCGTAGCGCCGGGTCGGATCGAGATTGGTGTTGTAGAACAGGACCGGATTGAAATGGACCTCGTTGGTGAGGTCCATCAGATAGAGACTGCTCTGCAGTTGCAGCCCGCCGCCCTTGAGGCGCAGACCGCCCTCGATATCCTGGGAGCTCTGGGTCTTGAGCTGGAAGGTTTGCGGGATCGATGCGAAGGTCAGGGGATCGAAGGACGGTCCCGACGACAGGCGCTCGTCGACGTCGGGCGTGCGGAAGGCGCGCGCGGCGCGGCCGAACAGCGAGACCACGTCATTGAGGCGATGCTCGGCGCCGAGATGCAGCGCGTATTGGGTCTCGCTGCTGGTCAGCGGCAGCGCGCCGATGTCGGCGTTGAACGGCGCGGCCAGGTTGAAATTATCGCGTGCGGCAAGGCTGACGTTCTGCACCCGTGCGCCATAGGAGATATCGGTCGTCGGCGCCACGCCCAATGCGTGCTGGAAATAGCCCGCGACCGTCTGCTGCCTGAGGTCGTAATTGTGCCAGGCGGCGAGCCCCTTCCCGGCGCCGCGGTTCTGCTCAAAGCTCGCATCGTAATAGTCGATGCCGGTCAGGAGCTGCGAGGGCATGCCGAGCAAGAGGCTCTTCACGCTGAGCCGCGGCGTGATCGACCATGTCGTCAGATGGGAATCGACATAGGTCGAGGTGAAGAAGGCCGGGACCGGCATCGGGCTGGAGAAGAACGCGCTCTGCTGCTTCTTGTCACGCACGCCGCCGTCGACGATGAGGTCGACGCCGTTGACCAGGGTCTTGGTGAAGCCCGCCGTCGCGCCATAACCCTGCTGGTTGGCATAGTTGAACGGCGTGCTGGTGCCTCGCCGATTGCTCGTGAGCTCGTCGAGGCCGATGGAGGGATCGACGGTGCGGCCGCCCGGCAGTCGCAGTTCCTGATTGTCGCCGGTGACGGTGAGAAACGCAGTCAAGCCTGATGTGGTGTAGTTGAGATTGCCGACGGCATTTTTCTGGGAATAGCGATTGTTGTCGCGATAGCCGTCGGTGCTGACGGCATTGCCGTAGAACGAGGTCGACCACGGACCGGAATTGAGTGAGGTCGAGACGTTGCCGAGCCTGGTGTTGAACGAGCCGAAGCCGGCTTCGATGCGCGCGGTCACGGGCGGCCCGCCGACGCCGTTCCTGGTGACGATGTTGATCACGCCGCCGACCGCGTTGTCGCCGTAGAGCACCGCGCCGGAATTACCGCGCGTGATCTCGATCCGCTCGATGGAATTGAGCGGGATGGTGGAGAGGTCCACCTGCGCCATGTCGACGTCGTTCAGCCGCCGGCCGTTGACCAGCACCAGCGTATTGGCGGTGGCAAAAGCGCCGAAGCCGCGCAAATCCACGCTGGTCTTGGCGCCGATTGGGCCGCCATAGAACGTGGTGATCTGGGCTCCCGGCGTCTGCGCCGCGATGATCTCGGCAAGCGTCTGCGACGGCGAATGCGCGATATCGGCGGCCGTGATGACGGTCGTGGCGGCGCCGACGATGCCGCCATCGCCGGCGCCAGAATCGGATCCGGACGAGCCGGCACCACGCCCTGCCGGCGCGACAGTCGCGGCTTCCCGCGGCCGCGCCGCATCGCCATTTCCGGTCGCCCTGGCCCGCGTGCGGTTCTGATCCGCCGGCTGCTTCACCTCGATCGGCGGCAGCTGCTCGGCAAGGGCCTGCTGGGCGAAGGCGGCAGACAGATCGAGCGAATGGAGGGAGACGGACGCGAACAGGCCAGCGCTGAGGCGCCAGGCGGCAGAGATGGGACGGGACACAGTTGAAACCTCGGTATGACGTCAGTGGCACGTCACAGCGAACGAGGTTCCACGGCAGAGCGATGGATTGCTCCGGTGAAGCCAATGTCTGTACTCCCCGACCGACATCGTCGCGTGTGACCACGGCTGACGGCAGGTCTCCTGGCTCGCGGGTCGTGACCTCTACGTCGCCTTCCCAGGACCGAGATTCCCAGTGGCATGAGACGAAAGATTCACCGCTTACAGTTGCGGGGGCAGCCGTGGCGTTGAGACAGATCCCGGCGTTGGGACGTCCCGCACCACATTCCCTTTTGATCTCCGTGAGGAGAACCGTCACCGGCCATTTACGTATCGTTCCGCCGGAGAGTCAATCGACGGCCTGCCGTTGTCACCCCCGCCGGCCGACATCGCCGTACCGGCCGATGGTTCATGAGAGCGGGGCCGGGTCAGGTCCGCCCCCGCAAACGTTGCGCCTGGGCCCAGGCGGCAGCGACGTCGCGTGGCGGAACGTCGACGCGCTTGATGGGGGTCAGTTCGCCGGAGGCCGAGACGATCGCGGTCTCCTCGCGGCGGCACCGCGTGCAGACGAAGCGGACCTCATGTGGGGACGCCGACCAGCTCGACCGCTTCACATTGGCCGCCATCGGCCAGGTATCGCAATGCGAGCACGACACCAGAAATCGACCGGGATCGAGCATACCCATTTCCATCGGACTCCGCGTCCTGCCGTGTCCCTCAATGATTAACCCACGTGAATCGTTCCGGTGCCCGAGCACCGCCGGTTCCGTCCCGGGAGCAGCCGCTGCCTGCGAGTGCGCTCAGCGCGCGCCCTTGAGGGTACAGGAGGTGGTGCAAGTGACCGTCGTGCCATGATCGCAGGATTTGCAGGCGCTGACGCACTGGTTCATGTCGCGGGGATTGTAGCTGTAGTTCCGCAACGGGCAGACCGGCGTGGTCGAGCCCGTGATGTCCTGCTCCTGGTCGCAGGCGGCCGTCATGAGCGCGAATATGATCACGGCAACGAGGCGCATGGGATTGCCCTGTCAGACTTGGCAATGACACTCGCGAGACGCGCTGCATTGCAGCGAACCCCGGCCTTCCCACCACGGGCATCGCCGATCAGCGACGCCTGAGTGCCATCAGGATGCGCGCCAGATGTTAAGAACGGATTGCAGCCGGCCTCAGGCCGCAGCCCTGGTCGCGATTGCCTGCCGCATGTCCACCGCCAGCTGACGGTACTGCTCCGAAAGCTTCAGATAGAACTCGCGCTTGGTGCTGTCGGTGGCGAGCTTGGCGATCAGCTCGCATTCGGCCGTGAGTGTCTCGAACCGTTCCAGCCTGTCCTGAAGTTCTGGCATCGGCGTGTCCCCATCAAACGCCTCAAGGACATCCAACCTAAGCCCGCGGAATAGGTCACGGCGAACATCGTTATCGAGTAGAATCAATTTTTCCGATGCGGCCGCCTATTTGCTGTCGAGCCGCCAGGCGCCGTCCCATCCCTCGTCCGGCGGGCTCGCCTCGAACTGCGCGATGCGGCCGAGCATGGTGCGCGAGGGGCCATCGCCGGGGACGGCTTCGAGCGCCGCGTTGAAGCCGGCGCGCGCCGCATCGAAGCGCCGGATACGATAGGCGGCGAGCGCTTCGGCATAATGCGCGCGCAAGCCGGCTTGCGCATCGGTCAGTGCGCCCGCCCGCGCCATCACCTCGAAGATCGGCTGCGGCGCGCTCTGGCCCGCGACGGCCAGACGATCGATCTCGCGCAGCTCGAGCCGCGATCCGATCGCCTCGGCCGTTGCCTGCGAGACCAGGATGCGGGTGCCGTAGACCTTGTTGGCGGCCTCCAGCCGCGAGGCCAGGTTCACGGCATCGCCCATCACGGTGAAGCTCATCATCAGCTCGGAGCCGATGCTGCCGGTCAGGACCTCGCCGGTGGCGATGCCGATCCGCAAATCGCACGGCGCGGGCATGGCGCGGATGCCAAGCAGGTCGGGCAGCTGCCTCTGCAGCGCCGGCACCTGGTCGGCCATCTCGATGGCGGCGACGCCGGCCAAGAGCGCCTGCTCGTCCTCCTCGACGAAGGGCGGGCCCCAATAGGACATGATGGCGTCGCCGATATACTTGTCGATGACGCCGCGATTGCTCCTGACGGGCGCGGACATCACCGTGAAATAATGGTTCATCACCTTGACGAGGCCGCGCGGCGTCATGCCCTCGCTCATCGAGGTGAAACCGCTCATATCGCAGAACATGATGGTCATGACCCGGCGCTCGCCGTCGATGGCGACCTCCGGCCGGTCGATCAGCCCCTGCACCACCTTGGGATCGATGTAGCGGCCGAAGGTCTCGCGGATGCGCTCATTGTGCCTGAGCTGCTCGGTCATGCGGTTGAAGGCTGCGGCGAGCTCGCCGATCTCGTCCTGGGTGGAGACGGTGATGGTCTTGTCGAAGCGGCCCGCCTCCACCTCGCGGGTGCCGGCGAGCAGCAGCCGCACCGGGCGCGTGATACCGCTGGACACCATGAGCGCAAACACAAAGCCGACGATCGCCGCGAGCAACGTCACGACGCCCGACACGACGATCGCCTGATGCTGGCGGCTGATCACCTGCGACGTCGAGAAGAACACCTGCGTCAGCATGTCGGCGCGGATCGCATCGACCTTGCGGTTGAACGCGTCGCGCAGACCGTCGAGCTGTTCCAGCGTGCCGCGGGCCGCGGCCATGTCCTTGGCCTCGACCTGCTTGAGCAGTTTTGCATTGCCCTCGTCCAGATTGCGCCGCAGCTCGGTGACGGCGTTCTCGATGCGGACGTCGATCCGCCCCAGCGCGGCATTGTCCGAATACGTCCTGGGATCGTCGATGATCGCGTTGATGAGCTTGCGCGCGGCCTCGGCCTCCTCCTCGAACTTGCGGTCCGATTGTTCGAAGGCGCGAAGGCGCGCCGTATAGGCCTCATCGTCCGAAGGGGCCTCCATTCTGGTCATGACCATCCGCCGCAGCGCCAGCGCGCGCTCCAGCGATTGGATGTTGGCGCGGGCCAGATGGCTGTAGGCCGGGATGTAGCGGTTGGTCAGCTCGTCGAGCAGGACGCCGACCTGGCTGGACATCACCATCGACAGGATCGAGGTGACCAGCATCAGGACGATCAATCCGAGGGCGATGCCGACGATCTTGCGCCGGATCGACTGGTTGAAAAGCGGCATTGGTGCGGGGCAAAGGCCAGAAGGATGGAGCGATGGAACTCCATACACCGGATCCGACCAGGGGAACACGCGCAATTGGGGTCCGCTGACGCCCGGAACCGACCCGGCCGTCGTGCAGGGCCGGATCGTTAACGAAGGTTAAAGGGACTGCCCTTTGCGCCAGTCCCGAAGTTCCCGCGTCGCATCTGTATTTTGCCGCATTGTTGCGACAGCGTGAGGAATGCGGGACGATGCCGTGGCATCGTCTTCGATGCCTTTGATTCTCAAGCCGCATGTCGTCGCGGACCTTGGTTTGTAGTGGTTTCGCAGGGGGACCATGGAATGAACCAGTGCCTACGCTCGCTCGCGTGTGTCGTTGCCGTGGCCGCGTTGGCCCTCATTCCCACCGAGCTGGCAGCGAAGAGCAGTCACAAATCGTCCGCGCCGAAGAAGTCGCATGAGGCGAAAGCCGGCAAGCAGCGTCATGCCAACGCCGGCAAGGCGCGGCATGTCAAGCAAGCAAATGGCAAGCATGCCGAGGCCAAGCGCAAGTCGAAGACGCAAGACGAGGCGCCCGCAGACAAGCCGGCAGCGCCGGCGCTCACCGGCGACCTTGCCGCGCTGAAGGACGCGATCGATCTCGCGCGCAAGGGCAAGACCGAGGACGCCAGCGCCGCGCGCGACCGCATTGCCGATCCCGCTGGCCAGAAGCTCGCCGACTGGTTCATGCTGCGCCACTCCGAGAGCACGGCGAATTTCAAGCGCTACGCCGCCTTCCTCGCCGCCAATCCGGACTGGCCGAGCCGAACCCTGCTCCGCCGCCGCGCCGAGGCGCGGCTGTGGCAGGAGAAGAGCGACGCTGCCACCGTGCACAAATTCACCATGGACCGCCCGATCAGCGCCAAGGGCAAGTTCGCGCTCGCCCGTGTGCTGCTGACCGAAGGCGATGCCGACCGAGCCGCGCGCCTCGTGCGCGAGGCCTGGCGCACGGACGAATTGTCCGAGCGCAGCGAGGAGGATTCCTACGAGGCGTTCCGCGATCTCTTGACCGCAGACGATCATCGCGCCCGCATGGACAAGCGGCTCGGCGCCAAGGACTACGCGGCTGCGCGGCGCGCCGCAAAGCGGCTCGGCGAGGACGAGCTTGCGATCGTCAAGGCCTGCGCCGCCGTGACTGGCAAAGCCAACAAGGCCAAGGACTATCTCGACGACGTCTCGACGGAAGCCCGCCGCGATCTCGGTTATGTGCTGTGCCGCGCCCAATGGCACCTGCAGAAGGACCGCATCGACGACGCCGCCGAGGTGATCCTGGCCGCCGCACCCGACACCATGGCGGCGCAGGATACCGACGCCTGGTGGCGCGAGCGCCGCCTGCTCGCGCGCAAGCTGCTCGACCAGGGCAAGTCCAGAACCGCCTATGACGTGGTGCGCACCGCCGCGGTGCCCGAGAAGGAAGTCTATCGCGTCGACTACCACTTCATGTGCGGCTGGATCGCGCTGCGCTTTCTTGGCGATCCCAAGGCGGCGATGGTGCACTTCGCCGCGATCGACGAAGGCTCGGCCAATCCGCTCGCGCTGTCGCGCGCCCATTATTGGCGCGGCCGTGCGGCCGAGGCCATGGGCGCCATGGCCGATGCGCGCATGAGCTACAGGGCCGCGGCGCGCTATCCGACTGCCTATTACGGCCAGCTGGCGCGTGCCAAGCTCGGTCTCGACCGGATCGAGCTGCGTCCGCCCTCGCCCGTGCTGGCCGCAGTCGACACGTCGCCCGCCGACGAGCGCGTGCGCGCCGCCGAGATGCTCTACGGCATCGGCGAGCGCGACATGGTGTTCTATTACGCCGAGGATTTCGCCAAGGAGAGCACCGACGTCACGGCGCTCGAAGCGCTCGGCGAGCTTGCCGGGCAGCGCAACGACGCGCGCGTGATGCTGGAGGTCGGCAAGACCGCGCTGGCGCGCGGGCTCGCGCTCGACCATTACGCCTTCCCGACCATCGGCATCCCCGAGCACAAGCAGGTCGCGCCCGCGATCGAGACCAGCGTGATCTATTCGGTGGCACGCACCGAGAGCTCGTTCGACCAGCGCGACAAGTCGCCCGCGAACGCGGTCGGCCTGATGCAGGTAACGCCGGAAGCCGGCCGCGACACCGCCAAACGCTTCGGCTTGACTTATGACTGGGACAAGATGGTCTCCGATCCCGTCTACAACACGCAGATGGGCGCGGCCGAGCTCAGTGCGCTGCTGTCGGAATATCGGGGCAACCAGATCATGACCTTCGCCGGCTACAATGCCGGCCGCGGCCGCGTGCGCGAATGGGTGCAGGCGCGCGGCGATCCACGCGACCCCAATGTCGATCCGGTCGACTGGGTCGAGCGCATCCCGCTGTCGGAGACGCGCAACTACGTCCAGCGCGTGATGGAGAACGTGCTGGTCTACCGCGCGCGGTTCGAAGGCAGCGGCATGGTCGCCGGCAAGACCGACGAGCGCGTGGTGACGAAGGACGCCAGCGCCAAGGCAACGCCGGTGGGATTGACTGGGGCCGGCGACTGATCGTCGGGCCCTGAGGCTCCAGGCCGTCAGCCCGGGACCACCAGGCCGCTCATGGGGCGGACTGTCACACCCGCGCGCGGCGTTGCAGAGTCATCTTGACGCAACTCCCCAAATTATTCAATTTTGGCGATCGTTATTTTTTTGTTGCATTTTTTGGGTGTATCGATGGATTGTACGCGCGTTTCGGTGCCGCTCGATCGTATTTCCCGCAATCTCGTCCGCCTGGCGACGCTAGCCGGAATTGCCCTGATCGCCATAGGAGGTTTGCCGGCCAAGGCGCAGAACCAGGAAGCCTGCACCCAGCTGGAAGCCAAATTGGATGTGATCAAAGCGGCGGACCGGGAGATTGCCGAGGCCGATGGCATCATTGACGCGGCCGGGAAGTCGGAGACTGAAAAGACTGCGGCCAAGGAGCAGAAGGAGGCCGCAAGCAAGATCAAGGCGGCCGCCTCGAAATCCAATCCGTTGCAGTACGAGCTGAACAGGCTCTCGACTTTACCGGCCGAGCTGCGCGTCGAGAGCAGCAGCAACAGTCTGCCCGGCGGAGGGCAGGCCTGGTTCAACATCGTCGGTGCGCCCTTCAGCGACGAACGTGCGAATGTGTGCGTCCGGCTCTATCAACGAACCTCGCCGCAGCCGCGATCGGCGGCTCCTCCCCAACCGGCGCAGCAGAAACCACCCGCGCAGCAGACAGAACCGGCACAGTCGGAGAACTTCACGCAGGTCTCGATCGCGCAATCCTATCGCTTCGTCGATGCGACAGATAAGAACACGCCGAAATATCGCATCATATTCAATGTGGAGGCTCCGGGTTCGCCCCAACTGCAGTCAACAGACCGGGACTACCTGCTGGTCGCGTTCTTCGCGGCCGCCAAACCTGCCGATAGCAAGCTGCTAACCTACTTCACCACGAAGTCTGTGACGCACAAAATGCCGGCTGTCATCGCGGCGCTGCTGTTCGTTAGCATCATCTATATCGGGCTGGCCTGGGCGACTTATGATCTCAAGGACATGGGCGACCTCACGGGTCTGAGCCGCGACCTCTATGCCGTCAGCCCGATCCGCATCACGGCCGGCGTTCTCGGCGATTCCAGCATCTCTCAAGTCCAGGTCGTCCTGTTCACCTTCATCGTCGCGGGACTGCTGTTCTATCTATGGCTCCGCACCGGATTGCTTGCGAGCATCTCCGCCGACCTGCTTTACCTCCTCGGCATCAGTGCAGTGGGCGCCGGCGGCGCCAAATACACGGCCACACTGAAGGCCGAGCTCGACAAGGAAGCGAATGATTTTGCGCTCGCCAAGGGCTGGTACAATTGGACTCCAATACCGGCAGCCAAGAACGCAAATCTGGCAAACCTGCTGATGACCGGGCAGCGACTCGACGTCTACAAATTCCAGGTGGCCGTCTTCACTCTGGTCGTCGCAGCCTACGTCCTCTCCAGCGGTCAGAACGATCTGGGAGACGTCACGATATCAGAGACGATGCTGTATCTGATCGGCATCTCCCAGGGCGTCTATATCGGCGGCAAGGCGATTACCGACCGGAAAACGCTGATCGAAAATGCGATCAAGAAGATGAACGCTCTGGAAAAGGAGACGGACCCAGCCAAGAAGAAGGAATATGCCGCCGCGGAGGAGACAGCGAAGCGGGAATTCGCATCGTTCTTCCAGCTGGAGCAGGACAAGCCGCGCGACCTGCCCCCACCGGCGCCACCCGCCCCGATTCCATGAGCGGCGCCGATCCCGCTCCGCCTCAATCCACCTTGATGTTCGCCGCCTTGATGATCGGCCACCATTTTGCGATCTCGGCCTTCTGACGGGCACCGAGCGCTTCGGGCGTGAGCTGATCCTTCGGCGTCATCTCGAGGCCCTGGCCTTCGAGCTGCTTCCTCACGGCGGGATCGTTCAGTGCTTCCACGGCCGCGGCGTTGAGCTTGGCCACGATCTCCTTCGGCGTGCCCTTCGGCACCCATAGGCCCGACCACAGCGTCATGTTGAAGCCCTTCAGGCCCGCCTCTTCCGCGGTCGGGATGTCGGGCGCCGAGGCGAGGCGCTTGCTGTCGGTGATGGCGTAGGCGCGGATGGTGCCGGCGCGAACCTGGGCGATCGAGTTGGAGGTCTGGTCGACGATGAGGTCGATCTGGCCGGCGATCAGGTCGTTCAGCGCGGGCGCGGTGCCGCGATAGGGCACATATTGCAGCTTGATACCGGAGACGCTTTCGAAATAGACGCCGGCAATGTGGCTGCCGGAGCCGGCGCCCGCGGTCCCCGCCGTCGGCGGCGAGGGGCGCGACTTCAGCCATTCGATCAGTTCCTTCAGCGACGTCGCGGGCACCGCGTTCTTGCTGACGACGATCATCGGATTGCTCGGCAGCAGCACCACCGGCTCGAGGTCGGCGACGAGGTCGTATTTGAGCTTGTAGACGGCGCCGTTGGCGACGTGTGTCCCGAGATGGCCGAAGGAGATGGTGTATCCGTCAGGCGGCGATTGCACGGCACGGGCAACGCCGATCGAGCCACCGGCGCCGGTGACGTTCTCGACCACGAGAGGCTGGCCGAGCGAAATGCGCATCCGCTCGGCGAGCACGCGCGCCATCGCATCCGACGGTCCGCCGGCCGCGAACGGCACGATGATGGTGATGGGATGGGTGGGATAGTCATCGGCGCGCGCGCCAGACGTCAATCCAAGACCCGCAACGAGTAGCGCCCATAGCAATTTACGCCCCATGCCTGCTCACCTCCGCCCTTTCTTGCTCGCGCGACACCGCCGCGCTTTCTTGTTTCGAGCTGACAAATATCACGCTATTGGCATTAGACACATCATTGCGAACTACGTAATTCGTCGCGGCCTGCAGCATCAGCCGCGGGCCGAACGGTCCTTGGGAATGTCGCTGGCCGTTCTGGCCGGCACGATATGACCACGAGCCCATGACGATCGAATCAACGTCCCCATCCTACGCGCCGCTGCTGCGGTGGATTCACTGGACGACTGCCATCCTGTTCATCATTGCGATGCTGATCGGCCTCTATTGCGGCCTGCAGTCGCCGGGCACGTCGCCGCGCCGAGAATTGCTCGAGGTGCATAAATCGCTCGGCGAGACGCTGCTTTTCCTGACGATCCTGCGGCTTCTGGTTCGCGCCGTGACCAAAGCGCCGTCAATGCCGCACGATTCCAGTGCGTTCGTCCGGCTTGCGGCCGGATTGAACCATCTGGTGCTCTACGGTCTGCTCGTCGCGATGCCGGTTACGGGATATTTGTTCTCTTCAGCCGGCGGCTATCGATTGAAATATTTCGGGATGTTCGATCTGCCGCGCCTGTTTGCAGGCAATCAGGTCGTCGCTCATCTTGGCGAAGCCGTCCACGGTGTGCTTGCTTGGCTCGTCTACGCCACGGTCGCCGCGCATATCGGCGCGACGTTCTGGCACGCCGTCGTGAAAAAAGACGACACTTTGGCCCGCATGCTGCCGCCTCGCAGCGCGGCAGGATCGGTCAACGACGGATCCTGATCGGCGGGGGCGGAACAGTCAGAATTGCGCGTAGTCGATCGGCTTGTGGCGGTCGAGCGTACGCGTGACCGGCGGCAACGGGTACTTCAGGCCGGTGGCGCAGTTGAAGAGCATGACGCGATCGCTCTTCGAGACGCGGCCGTCGGCAAGGCTCTCCTTGTAGGCGGCGTAGGTCGCGGCGCCCTCGGGGCAGAGCAGCAGCCCCTCCTCGCGCGCGACCTCGTTGAGCGCCGCGGAGATCTTGTCGTCATCGACGGCGATCGCAAAGCCCTTGCTCTCGCGCACCGCGCGCAGGATGAGGAAATCGCCGATCGCCTGCGGCACGCGGATGCCGGAGGCGATGGTGTGGGCGTCCTCCCAGCGCGTGGCGTGCTCGGTGCCGGCCTCGTAAGCACGCACCATCGGTGCGCAGCCCGAAGCCTGCACCGCGACCATGCGCGGGCGCTTCGAACCGATGAAGCCGATCTTCTCGAGCTCGTCGAACGCCTTCCACATGCCGATCAGGCCGGTGCCGCCGCCGGTCGGATAGAAGATCACGTCGGGCACGTCCCAGCCGAGCTGCTCGGCGAGCTCGAGGCCCATCGTCTTCTTGCCTTCGATGCGGTACGGCTCCTTCAAGGTCGAGGTATCGAACCAGCCGACTTTTGCTTTTCCCTCGCCGACGATCTTGCCGCAATCGTCGATATAGCCGTTGACGCGGTAGACGGTCGCGCCCTGCAGCTCGATCTCGCTGACGTTCACTTCGGGCGTATCGGCCGGGCAGAAGATCGTGGTCTTGATGCCGCAGGAGGTCGCGTAGGCCGCGAGCGCCGCGCCGGCATTGCCGTTGGTCGGCATCGCCATGTGCTTGATGCCGAGCGCCTTGCCCATCGACACCGCCATCACGAGGCCGCGTGCCTTGAACGAGCCGGTCGGCAGGCGTCCCTCGTCCTTGACGATGATCTCGCCGCCGCCGAGCTTCTTAGCCAGCTTCGGCAGCCGGATCAGCGGCGTCGTGACCTCGCCGAGCGAGACGATGTCCTGGCATTTGCGCACCGGCAGCAGCTCGCGATAGCGCCACATGTCGCCGGGTCGCTGTGCGAGGGCGTCCTTGGTCAGCGCCTTCTTCACGCCTGCGAGGTCGTAGCGCACCAGCAGCGGCTTGCCGGCCTTGGAGAGGTTGTGAACCTGGTCGGCGGCGTAATGATCGCCCTCCATCGCGCATTCGAGATGGGTGACGAAGGTTGGGCGTTCGATGGTGAGGTTGTCGTTGTCGTGCATGGCTCGATTCTTTCTTCTTCCTTGTTGCCAGTTTCTAGCCTCCGTCATTGCCGGGCTTGACCCGGCAATCCATCTCACGAAGAGCGCTTCGCTGGATGGATGCGCGGGTCAAGCCCGCGCATGACGAGCGGTCAAATATTCAACACCCGTCCATACGCATCCAGCACCGCTTCCTTCATCATCTCCGACAGCGTCGGATGCGGGAACACCGTGTGCATCAGCTCTTCTTCCGTGGTCTCCAGGTTCATGGCGACGACGTAGCCCTGGATCAGCTCGGTCACTTCGGCGCCGACCATGTGGGCCCCTAACAGCTGGCCGGTCTTCTTGTCGAAGATCACCTTGACGAGGCCCTGGTCCTCGCCGAGCGCGATCGCCTTGCCGTTGCCGACAAAGGGGAAACGGCCGACGCGAATCTCGCGGCCGCTCTCCTTGGCCTTGGCTTCGGTGAGGCCGACGGAGGCGACCTGTGGATGGCAATAGGTGCAGCCCGGGATCAGGTTCTTGTCCATGGGGTGCGGATGCAACCCCTTGATCGCTTCGACGCAGATCACGCCCTCATGCTCGGCCTTGTGCGCGAGCATCGGGGGCCCGGCGACGTCACCGATGGCATAGATGCCGGGAATGTTGGTCTTGCCGTAGCCATCGATCACGATGCAGCCGCGGTCGGTTTTGACACCAAGCTTCTCGAGGCCGAGATTCTCGATATTGCCGACGACACCAACCGCCGAGATCACGCGCTCGAACTCGGTCGTGACGGGCTTGCCCTTGCCGTCGTCGATGGTCGCAACGACGCTGTCGGCCTTCTTCTCAAGCTTCGTGACCTTGGTCGAGGACATGATCTTGATGCCCTGCTTCTCCAGCCGCTTGCGGGCAAGGCCCGCGATCTCGGCGTCCTCGACGGGCAGGATCTGCGGCAGCACCTCGACGACGGTGACGTCGGAGCCCATGGTCTTGAAGAACGAGGCGAACTCTATGCCGATCGCGCCCGAGCCGACCACCAGCAGCGATTTCGGCATCCGCTCCGGCACCATCGCCTCGAAATAGGTCCAGATCAGCTTCTTGTCGGGCTCGAGCCCGGGCAGCACGCGCGGCCGCGCGCCGGTCGCGACGATGATGTGCTTGGCCTGATAGCTCCCCTCGCCCAGCGACCCCTTCGGCGCCTCGACGTCGGACTTCTTCACGGTGACCTTGCCCGGGGCGTCGATCGAGGCCGCGCCCCAGATCACGCTGACCTTGTTCTTCTTCATCAGGAAGCCGACGCCGTCGTTGAGCCGCTTCGAGACGCCGCGCGAGCGCTGCACCACCGCCTTCGGGTCGTAGGAGATGTTGTCGGCCGACAGGCCGTAATCCTTGGCGTGCTGCATGTAGTGATAGATCTCGGCCGAGCGCAGCAGTGCCTTGGTCGGGATGCAGCCCCAGTTCAGGCAGATGCCGCCGAGATACGACTTCTCGATGATCGCGGTCTTGAGGCCGAGCTGGGCGGCACGGATGGCGGCGACATAGCCGCCGGGACCGGAGCCGATGATGATGACGTCGAAGGATGTGTCGGCCATGGCGGCTCCCGTTCAACTCAAGAGGCGCCGCGAGCGCGGCGCTTGACCAGAAAAGATCTCACCAGCCATTCGAGCACCACCACCAGGCCTAGGACGGCCAGCGCGGCGAGCACGATGGGCTGAGCGATGTTCCGTGCCAGTTGCTCTCCGGCAAAGAACGCAGAGTGAAGAAAGTCGAGCCCAATCGGGTTGAGCGCGACGACGGCGCCGAGCAGCAGCGATATCCATGGCCAGCGGGTACGGACATGCAAGGTTGCCCCCTCTGCCGCGGCGTCAGACCATCATCATCACGGGGTTTTCGATCAGCTGCTTGAACGCGCCGATCAGCTCGGCGCCGAGCGCACCGTCGATGGCGCGGTGATCGCAGGAGAGAGTGACGCTCATCATGTGCGCGATCTCGATCTTGCCACCGCGCACGACAGGACGCTCCTCGCTGGTGCCGACCGCGAGGATGGTCGCATGCGGCGGGTTGATCACGGCGGTGAAGTGGCTGATGCCGTACATGCCGAGGTTGGAGACCGCGGTGGTGCCGCCCTGATATTCCTCTGGCTTCAGCTTGCGCGAGCGGGCTCGGGCGGCGAAATCCTTCATTTCGTTGGAGATGGTCGAGAGGGTCTTGGTCTCCGCTTTCCGGATGATCGGGGTGATCAGGCCGCCGGGCATCGCCACGGCAACGCCGACGTCGGAATGGTGATGCTTGACCATGCCGCTTTCGGTCCAGCTGACATTGCAGTTCGGGATCTTCTGCAGCGCCACCGCCATCGCCTTGATGACGAAGTCGTTGACCGAGATCTTGTAGAGCGGCTTCTTCTCCTTGTCCTTCGGCGCGGCAGCGTTGATCTCCTCGCGCGCGGCGAGCAGCTTGCCGATGTCGCAGTCGATGGTCAGGTAGAAGTGCGGGACGTTCTGGATCGACGCGGTCAGGCGTTGCGCAATGGTGCGGCGCATGCCGTCATGCGGGACGATCTCGTAGGAACCAGGCTCGAACAGCGACAGGATCTGCTTGTCCGACATGGTCGGCGCGATCGAGGGCGCACCGGACGGTGCCGCGGCGGGCGCCTTGAGACCCTTGCCGGACTTGGCCTGCTCGACGTCGCGCGCCACGACCCGGCCGTGCGGGCCGGTGCCGCTGACCATGCCGACGTCGATGCCGGCTTCCTTGGCGAGACGCCGGGCGAGCGGTGAGGAGAACACGCGGCCGGCATGGCCGTTGCTCTGCGCGGCTGGAGCTGCGGCCTGCGGCGCCGGAGCGGCGGCGGGCGGCGGTGCAGCCTTGGGCGCGGCCGGTGCAGGCGCCGGCGCAGCGGCGGGAGCTTCAGTGGGCTTCTCGGCCTTCGGCGGCGCAGCCGACGCGCTGGGCTTGGCGCTGCCTGCAGCCTTCACGTCCTCGCCTTCGCCGGCGAGCACCGCGATCACGTCGTTGACCGGGACGTCCTGCGTGCCCTCGGGCACCAGGATCTTGGCGATCGTGCCCTCGTCGATGGCCTCGACCTCCATGGTCGCCTTGTCGGTCTCGATCTCGGCGATGACGTCGCCGGACTTGACCTTGTCGCCTTCCTTCTTCAGCCACTTGGCGAGGTTGCCCTTCTCCATCGTCGGCGAGAGAGCGGGCATCAGGATGTTGATGGGCATGCTGACCTCAAGAAGAACTTTGCAATACGTCGTCTCCGACAGCGAAGACGACCAGGTTTAGTTGCCGATGTCGCCCTGCCACAGGCGCTCATTGGCAGGGATGGAACGCCAATTCTTCATCATGCTGATGGAGCGGTCGTCGGCAAGGTCGATCCAGGGGATGCCGAACTTGTCGAGAATGTCCTTGGAGCCCTCGAAGGTGACGGACTCTCCGATCACCACGAGCTTGACCTTGAACAAAGCGAGCGCGCCGGCGCACATCGCGCATGGCGACAGCGTGGTGTACATGACGGTGTCGTGAAACGAGATCGCGCCAGCTTCGCGCAGGCAGCTCATCTCGCCGTGCAGGATCGGGTTGTTCTCCTGCACGCGGTTGTTGTGGCCGCGGGCGATGATCTTGTTGTCGCGCGTCAGCACGGCGCCGATCGGCAGGCCGCCTTGCGCGATCGAGTCCTGCGCCTCGCGGATCGCCTCCAGCATGAAATCGAAATGATAGGATTCGATTGCCAAGGTCAGTGCCCCTTCCCGCGCGGCGTCGTCGTGCCGGTGTCGGTCGGACGCTCGATCTCGGCCTGGAACATGTCCAGGATCCGGCTCAAGGCGTCCTCTTCCGTGTATTCGCTCTCGCGCGCATAGGCGCGCGCGGCGTGGCGGGCGAGATCGACGAGCAGCAAGCCCCACATGTCAGGCTCTTCGAAGGCACGCTGGAACGCCATCGACAGCCCGCCATCCAGCACGAACACGCGCAGGATCTCGACCGCGTCGTCGCGGGCGAGGACGTCGGGCGGCAGTGGCTGCTCCTTCGGGCCCGCCATGATCTACCTGTAGCAGACGGCTTTGGCGGCCTCGACGACTTCCGCTGCCGAGGGCAGCGCGAGCTTCTCCAGGTTGGCGGCATAGGGCATCGGCACGTCCTTGCCGGAGACACGCGCAACCGGCGCATCCAGATAGTCGAAGGCGTGCTCCATGATGCGCGCGGCGATCTCGGCGCCGACGCCGCTCTGGGCCCAGCCCTCTTCAACCGTGACGGCGCGACCGGTCTTCTTGACGGAGTTGATGATGGTCTCGGTGTCCATCGGGCGCAGCGTGCGCAGATCGATCACCTCGGCCTCGATGCCGTCTTTGGCGAGCTCGTCGGCGGCCTTCAGCGCATAGGTCATGCCGTTCGACCAGGAGATGATGGTGACGTGGCTGCCCGAACGCGCGATGCGCGCCTTGCCGATCGGGATGATGAAGTCGTCGAGCTTGGGCACCTCGCCGGTGTGGCCGTAGAGCACCTCGTTCTCGAGGAAGATCACCGGATTGGGATCGCGGATCGCGGCCTTGAGCAGGCCCTTGTAGTCGGCGGCAGAGAACGGCGCGACGACCTTGAGGCCGGGGACGTTGGAGTACCAGGCCGAATAATCCTGGCTGTGCTGGGCGGCGACGCGGGCTGCCGCACCGTTAGGTCCGCGGAACACGATCGAGCAGCCCATCTGGCCGCCGGACATATAGAGCGTCTTGGCCGCGGAGTTGATGATCTGGTCGATTGCCTGCATGGCGAAGTTGAAGGTCATGAACTCGACGATCGGCTTGAGGCCGGTCATGGCCGCGCCGACGCCGACGCCGGCAAAGCCGTGCTCGGTGATCGGGGTGTCGATCACGCGCTTGGGGCCGAACTCCTGGAGCAGGCCCTGCGTCACCTTGTAGGCGCCCTGATATTCGGCGACCTCTTCGCCCATCACGAAGACGTCGGGGTCGCGGCGCATTTCTTCAGCCATGGCATCGCGCAAGGCTTCGCGGATGGTCTGCGTCACCATCTCGGTGCCCGCGGGCACTTCGGGATCGGGCTCGGCGACGGCCTGCGGCGCGGGTGCCGCCTTGGGCTGCGGGGCTTCGCTCTTGGCGGCAGCGGGCGGCGCGGACTCCGCGGCCTTCTCCTGCTTCGCCGGCGCAGGCGCCTTGGCGAGATCGGCGGCGCTTTCGCCATCGGCGAGAATGGTCGCGATCGGCGTGTTCACCGCGACATCGGCGGTGCCCTCGGGAATCAGGATCTTGCCGAGCGTCCCCTCGTCGGTCGCCTCGACCTCCATGGTCGCCTTGTCGGTCTCGATCTCGGCGATCACGTCACCCGACTTGATCGTCTCGCCTTCCTTCTTCAGCCATTTGGCGAGGTTGCCCTTCTCCATCGTGGGCGACAACGCGGGCATCAGCACTTGAATTGGCATGTCTTCTCCAAAAGAAAGCTAGCGCGCGTTCAGCGGTAAACGTCGGTCCAGAGCTCGGCGGCATCCGGCTCGGGATCATGCTGGGCGAAATCGGCCGAAGCGTTGACGATGTCGCGCACCTCGGCGTCGATCGCCTTGAGATCGGCCTCGCTGACCTTGGCGGCCAACAGGCGGTTGCGCACCTGCTCGATCGGATCCTGGTCGTGACGGACCTTCTCGACCTCCTCGCGTGTGCGATATTTTGCAGGGTCGGACATCGAGTGGCCGCGATAGCGATAGGTCTGCATCTCCAGGATGAAGGGACCCTTGCCGGCGCGGCACCAGGCGACGGCTTCGTCGCCGGCGGCCTTGACGGCGCGGACGTCCATGCCGTCGACCTGCTTGCCGGGAATGTTGAAGGAGACGCCGCGCTTGGAGAAATCCTGCTGTGCCGAGGCGCGCGAGACCGCGGTGCCCATGGCGTAGCGGTTGTTCTCGATGACGTAGATCACCGGCAGCTTCCAGAGCTCCGCCATGTTGAAGCTCTCATAGACCTGGCCCTGGTTGGCCGCGCCGTCGCCGAAATAGGTGACGCTCACATTGTCGTTGCCGCGATAGTGATTGGCGAAGGCGAGACCGGTGCCGAGCGAGACCTGCGCGCCGACGATGCCGTGGCCGCCGTAAAAGTGCTTCTCCTTGCTGAACATGTGCATGGAGCCGCCCTTGCCCTTGGAATAGCCGCCGCGGCGGCCCGTGAGCTCGGCCATGACGCCGTTGGCGTCCATGCCGGTGGCGAGCATGTGGCCGTGATCGCGATAGCCGGTGATGACCTGATCGCCCTGCTTCAGGGCCATCTGCATGCCGACCACCACGGCCTCCTGGCCGATATAGAGATGGCAGAAGCCGCCGATTGCGCCCATGCCGTAGAGCTGGCCGGCCTTTTCCTCGAACCGCCGGATCAGGAGCATGTCGCGGAGCGCCTTGAGCTCCTGCTCCCTGGTGAATTCCGGGGGCGAACCGCCGTCGGTCTTGTCCTGTGGAGTGCTTGCGGCGGCTTTCTTGGGTGCGGCCATGGGAATTCCGGGTCAGAGAAAACTTTCGTCCTCTCTAACCCAAGTCAAACACCGTTGGAAAGCGCCACTACGGCATGCCACGGCTTTCATTATGCCGCAGTGCAACGTGGTCGAAATATTGCAAAATCTTTGGCGCTGATCGGGCAACAAATCTAACGCCGAACGTGCCGGCTCCCATTTGCCGGAACGAGCGGCGCCAAAACAGCGCCGCCCGCTCTGCCCGATCAGAAGAAGCCGAGCTTTTTCGGGCTGTAGCTGACCAGGAGATTCTTGGTCTGCTGATAATGATCGAGCATCATCTTGTGGGTCTCGCGACCGACGCCCGACTGCTTGTAGCCACCGAACGCGGCATGGGCGGGATAGGCGTGGTAGCAGTTGGTCCAGACGCGGCCGGCCTGGATCGCCCGGCCGAAGCGGTAGCAGCGGTTGGCGTCGCGGCTCCAGACGCCGGCCCCGAGGCCGTAGAGCGTGTCGTTGGCGATCTCGAGCGCTTCGTCGTCGGTCTTGAAGGTCGTGACCGAGACCACGGGTCCGAAAATCTCCTCCTGGAAGATCCGCATCTTGTTGTGGCCCTCGAACACGGTCGGCTTGACGTAGAAGCCGCCGGCGAGATCGCCACCGAGCTCGGCACGTCCGCCGCCGGCGAGCACCTTGGCGCCCTCCTGCTTGCCGATGTCGATGTAGGACAGGATCTTCGCCAGTTGCTCGCCAGATGCCTGCGCGCCGATCATGGTGGTGGCATCGCGCGGGTCGCCCTGCTTGATCGCCGCGACGCGCTTCAAGGCGCGCTCCATGAAGCGGTCATAGATGTCGGCGTGGACCAGCGCCCGGCTCGGACAGGTACAGACCTCGCCCTGGTTCAGCGCGAACATGACGAAGCCTTCGATCGCCTTGTCGAAGTAATCGTCGTCCTCGGCGGTGACGTCCTTGAAGAAGATGTTCGGCGACTTGCCGCCAAGCTCCAGCGTGACCGGAATGAGGTTCTGGCTGGCGTATTGCATGATCAGCCGGCCCGTCGTGGTCTCGCCGGTGAAGGCGATCTTGGCGATGCGCGGGCTCGAGGCCAGCGGCTTGCCGGCCTCGAGGCCGAAGCCGTTGACGATGTTGAGCACGCCTGATGGCAGGATGTCGGCGATGAGCTCGACCCAGACCATGATCGAGGCCGGGGTCTGCTCGGCGGGCTTGAGCACGACGCAATTGCCGGCGGCGAGCGCGGGCGCAAGCTTCCAGCAGGCCATCAGCAGCGGGAAGTTCCAGGGGATGATCTGCCCGACCACGCCGAGCGGCTCGTGGAAATGATAGGCGATGGTGTCGTGGTCGATCTCGCCGATCGAGCCTTCCTGGGCGCGCACGACGCCGGCAAAGTAGCGGAAGTGATCGATCGCGAGCGGGATGTCGGCGGCGCGGGTCTCGCGGATCGGCTTGCCGTTGTCCCAGGTCTCGGCAATGGCGAGACGCTCGAGATTTTCTTCCATGCGATCGGCGATCCGGTTCAGGACCGCGGCGCGCTCGGCGACGCTGGTACGGCCCCAGGCGCCCTTGGCGGCATGCGCCGCGTCGAGGGCCAGCTCGACGTCCTGCGCGTCCGAGCGCGCGATCTTGCAGACGATCTGGCCGTTCACCGGCGAAGCGTTGTCGAAATATTTGCCCGAGATCGGCGCGACGAACTTACCGCCGATGAAATTGTCGTAGCGTTCGGCAAAGGGAACTTTGGTGACGCTGAGGAATTCCACCTTGTTCATTGATCACTCCCGATGTTTGCTGTTTGCGCAATTCGTCGCGTGGCTCGCGACTTGCGCGGACGATGTCGCGGGAGGTGTCGTCTGTCAGCCCGGGGGAAAGCGATGGCGGCGGCGACCTGTCGCAGTTCTGCGACAGTCATGCCGCGACGCCGCCCTCGTGTCCCGGACGCGCTGCAACGCTCTTGCGTTGCTGCGCGAGCCGGGACCCAGAGGCGGCACGGGAGAATGCGGAGACATGGGCCCCGGCTCTGCAGCGCACCACGTCGCAAGGGCGACGCGCTGCGCTGCGTCCGGGGCACGAGATCGGAGTCTGGGTAAACGGTAGAGCCTAGTGGTTCAGCTCGAACCGCTTCAGCTTCCTGTGCAGCGTGGCGCGGCTGACGCCGAGGGCCTTGGCGGCCGCCGAGACGTTACCGCCGGCCCGGAGCAGCGCCCGCTGCACCACCGCGCGCTGACCGCCGGCGAGATGATCGCGTGCGGCATCGCCGCCGAGCAGATCGGCCGCGGGCACCGGCTGCAATGCCCGGCTGGGGGCAAGACCGAGCGCTGCCCGGGCGGAGCGGGTCGCGCCGATCACGAGATCGTCCGCATCGACCGCGACGAGGCCTCCGCATTGGCCGTCCGCGGCTTGCGTCAGCACGATGCGGGCATGGGCGAAGGCCCGGCGGAACAGATCGGCCTCGATACGCCTGGCCGCCTCGCCTGCCGCAAGCGCGATCAGACTGGCAAACGCGTCGGTCCGGTCGGCCCGGCAGGAGGACACGTCGAGCACGCCCGCGAGCGCGGCCTCATGGTCGTAGATCGGAACGGCGGTGCAGCTCAGAAGCGTGTTGCGGGCGAAAAAATGCTGGTCGCGGTCGATCGTCAGCGGGCGCTGCTCGACGAGGCAGGTGCCGATGCCGTTGGTGCCCTCGTGCTCCTCGCTCCAGAGCGCACCGGTCCACAGGCCCCAGGACTGGAACGTCGCATCGTCCGCCGGCGTGCCGCGACGGTCGACCGGCACACCTTCGCCGTCGGCGAGCAGTACGCAGCAGCCGCTCGCGCCGACGGCCTGATAGAGCCGGTCCATCGCCCCTTGCGCCGCGGCCAGCAGCGGCGCGATGCGCTCGCGCGCCTGGAGCAGCTCGGCTTCGGTCAGCCGCATCGGCGAGGTACGGCCGCCGGGATCGAGGTGATGCAATCTGGAGGAACGGCGCCACGAGGCCACGAGCGCGGACCGAGCCGCCTGGCCCGACGCAATGGCGGCCTCGACACGGGCCGCGTGATGCCGGGGCATTGACCCATTCACCACTGTTTCCTCCGGTTGGCAGACTAGAACGCGCTGGCGCCGCTTGGTTGATCTGGGTCAACTTCGGAAGAGCGTCACAGAAGCCATGAGCCCGCCGCGGCGCCGCCGTCAAGGCAGCCGGCGGGTTCCAGACTTACGACCTTCGCAGGAGCACCGGGCACGGCGGCTGGATTTTCGCTAGCTGCTTTCGTGTCGGTTTCGAAGCTTGCGGAAAGCGCTACTTCGCCGGGATCATCCGAACGAGATCGCGCGGATTGACGTAGTCGAGCTGGAAGCGCGCCCGCTCGTCCAGCATGTCGGGGTCGATCCGCTCGGACCGCAGCAGCGACACCCGCTGCTCGCTCCTGGCGCGCTCGCGCTTGAGCTGGGCCAGCTCGCTGGTCAGCGCGATGATCTCCTGGTCGAGTTCCTGGCGAGCGTTGAGGCCGTATTTGCCGGTATAGGCGTTGACGCCGAAATAGCCGACGATGGCGGCCGCCATCGCATAGAGGGCAAGGCCGGTCAGGATCGATTTCAGGCGCGCGCGGGAGACCATCTTGGGAAGATGGGACAGGTTGGTTAAGGGAGTGCTAACTCTGGGTAAGCTGTCATTCCGGGGCGATGCGCAGCATCGGACCCGGAATCTCGAGATTCCGGGTTCGGCTCTTCGAGCCGCCCCGGAATGACAGGTTCGGCCTCAGCCGTGATGCTTGGCGACGTGCGCGGCGAAGGCGTCGATATAGGCCTGGAGCACGGGCTTCAGCGAGTCCTTGGTCAGATTGCCGTCCGCATCGAAGGCATCGCCGACCGCGTTCAGATAGGTCTCCGGCTGCTGCATGATCGGGCCGGCAATGCCCGGCAGGATGTTCTGCAGCGTCTTGGCGGCGCTGACGCCGCCGAGCGGGCCCGGCGAGTTCGAGATGATGCCGACCGGCTTGCCGTTGAACGAGCTCTTGCCATAGGGCCGCGAGGCGACGTCGATGGCATTCTTCAGCACGCCCGGGATGGCGCGGTTGTATTCGGGCGTGACGAAGATGACGCCGTCCGACTTCTGAAGCTTGTCGCGGAAGGCCAGCCAGTCCGCGGGCGGCGCACCTTCGAGATCCTGATTGAAGAACGAGATGCCGGCCGGCGTGATCACCTCGAGCTTGAGCGAGCCGGGCGCGAGCTTGGCGAGCGCGTTGGCGATCTTCAGCGAAAAGCTCTCCTTGCGCAGGCTGCCGGCGATAACGACGATGTTGTAGGCCATGAGGTGTCCTTGAAACCTTGAGGAAAGTGCCGGAGGGCACTTAAGCGATCCGGATCATTGGATGCAAGTGCATGAACCGGCTCGATTTGGAAACGCAGCGTTTCACGAAAGCGGATGGTCGCCCAAAACAATCGGGCCGCCAGGCGGCGGCCCGATCATCGCGCAAATGTCCAACTCGGCTCAGATCGTCGGATTCCAGGCCGAGGGGATCAGACGGTATTTGGCGCCGTCCTTCTCGACATGACCGACCGACGGGAACGTGAAGTGGAAGCCGACCACGGTCGCCTTCTCGGCTGCCGCCATGTCGTAGAATTTGTGACGCGTCTCCTGCGCCAGCGCGGCATCATTGTCGAACATCACGTGCCAGTCGGGATTGCGCAGGAAGAATTCGGGGATGTTGGTGACGTCAGACTGGATCAGCACCTTGGCATCGCCCGAGGCGACCGCGAACGAAGTGTGACCCGGTGTGTGTCCCGGGGTGGCGATCGAGGTGATGCCCGGCGCGACTTCCTTGCCCCACTCGAACTTTGTGACCTTGGACTCGAGGCCGGCAAAAGTCTTCTTCACGTTGGCGAAGTAGTTCTTCATCATCGGGTTGGACTCGGCCTTGGCGGCGTTGTCCTCGCTGGTCCAGAACTCCCAGTCCTTGCCCGGCACCATGATCTCGGCATTGGGGAATGCGAGCCCACCGTCGGCAAGGCGAATGCCGTTGGTGTGATCGGGGTGCAGATGCGAGAGCAGCACGACGTCGATGTTCTTCGGGTCGATGCCGGCTGCCTGGAGGTTTTGCAGGGTGCGCCCGACCGCGCCCTTGCTCGCCTCCAAATTGGCAACGCCGTTGCCGGTGTCGATCAGGACGAGCTTGGAGCCGGTGTTGATGAGTTGCGGGTTGAACGGCACCGTGACCATGCCCTTCGGCATGTAGGCCGCCTCGCCCGCCGCCAGCGCTTCTTCCTTCGGCTTGTTGGCGACGAACTTGTCCGGCATCGGGAAGGTGCGCGCGCCGTCATTGATCGAGGTGCACTCGAAGGCGCCGACCTTGTAGCGATAGAAGCCCGGCGCCTGCGTCCCGGCTTGCGGCACTGCGGCATTGACGGCGGCCGGTCGGAGGCCGGTTACCGCGGCCGCACCGACGACGGCGGCGCCAGCGAGCAAATGACGACGATTGAGATCGGTCATGGAGAGGTCCCCTTCTGAGCCCTTGCGGTTTTCCGCATTCAAATGGCGGCGGAATAATCTCCCGCTTTGCTCAGAAGGCAAGACCTTCCTTCGGCGACGTGCCCTCGCACATCACGATTATTTTTTTGGGTTGATGAGGAATTTTTCGCCTATTGCCTGTCTACGCCAGTATCGCTTCGGCGCCTGGCCGTAGACTCGCTTGAAGGCGTGCCCGAAGGCGCTCTCCGACGAATATCCCAGCCGCGCGGCGGTTGCTGAAACGCTGGCGCCAAGCCGCAGTTGGTCGCGTGCCAGCCGCATGCGCCAGCGAAGCAGATAGTCGAGCGGCGCCAGCCCGACCAGAGACTTGAACCGCTTCGAAAACGCAGATCGCGACATGGCGATCGCGCCGGCCAATGCGTCCAGGGTCCAGGGGTGAGCGGCGTCTGCGTGCATCAGCCCAATTGCCTTGCCGATCCGGGCATCGACCAGCGCATTGATCCATCCGAGTCCCTCGCCGTCGGTCTGATCCGACGCCGCACGAAGCACCTGGACCAGCAGGACGTCGGCCAGCCTGTTGGTGAGCACCGCCGCTCCAATTCCCGTGCCCCTGATTTCGAGGTCGAGAATCCCGAGCGTGGACTGAATGACGGGCGCCGGCGGACTGCGTGACGGGATGAGCAGAAAGCGCGGAAGCGCGTCGAGCAGCAATTCGGCGTCCGACGGTTCGAAGCCGAAACTGCCGGCGAGCAACACGGTATCGCCGCCGCCGTGGCGCGCGACGTCCGACTGCGCCCAATCGAACGCCGCGATACCATCCGCGGGAGCAAGGTGCTCGTCGTTGGCCAGAACATAGGCCGGCGCATTGGAGAGAAGAAAGCAGTCGCCGGAGGCGAGCCGATGACGGGCTTCATCGCCGAAATCGATCCAGCATTCGCCTTGAACCACAGCGCCGAACTTCAGGGCGGGCTTTGCCGGGAACCGATACGACCACCTGCCGCCCGCCTCGAACCTCGTACAACGCGCGGCGCGAACGTCCAGGAGTGAGAAGACCTGAGACAGAGGGTCCAATGTCTTGCCAAGATGCTTGGCCGCGAGCTTGTCCAAGGCTTGATCCGATCTCGACGATTTTCGACCCGCTTGAGCATAGATCATCTTCGCTTCCGATGCGACGTTCGTCCTGCAAACGAACTGAACGGAACAGCCATGACGGGTATCGCAGGCA
This sequence comes from Bradyrhizobium sp. UNPF46, assembly GCF_006658625.1. Taxonomy (NCBI): domain Bacteria; kingdom Pseudomonadati; phylum Pseudomonadota; class Alphaproteobacteria; order Hyphomicrobiales; family Nitrobacteraceae; genus Bradyrhizobium; species Bradyrhizobium sp. UNPF46. The sequence goes on along the minus strand of NZ_LFJB01000125.1, from coordinate 3,926 downwards.
AGGTCATCGCCATCACGGGCGCCAGCAGCGGAATTGGCGAAGCGACCGCCCGGCATCTCGCAGAGCACGGCGCCGTCATGGTCCTCGGCGCGCGACGCTCCGAGAGACTGGAGATGCTCGCCGCGAGCATCGTCTCGAAGGGCGGAAAAGCGTCCTATCTCGTCACCGACGTCAAGCAGCGCGAAGATGTTGCCGGCCTCGTCGGACTTGCAACAGAGCGATACGGGAAGCTGGACGTCCTGATCAACAATGCGGGGATTGCCCCGATCTCCCGCCTCGACGACCTCCGGGTCGACGACTGGGACGACATGATCGACGTGAACGTGAAGGGCGTGCTCTACGGGATCGCCGCGGCCTTGCCTGTCTTTCGACGTCAGGGCTTCGGTCATTTCGTCAACACGCTGTCGACCGCCGGAATCAAGATCGTTCCGACGATGGCAGTCTATGCAGGGTCGAAGAACGCCGTCAGGGCGATTTCCGAGGGGCTTCGTCAGGAAGCCGGTCCGTCGCTTCGCGTGACGACCATCTCTCCCGGTTATGTCGACACCGAGCTCCCCTCCTCGATGACGGATTCCGAGCTAAGGCAACAGGGACAGGCGGCCATGAAGGCAATCGCCATTCCGGCGAGTGCCATCGCCGAAGCCATCGCTTTTGCGATACGCCAACCGGACAATGTGGACGTCGGCGAGATCGTTGTTCGTCCCACGGCTCAGGCATGATGCGTCAACCGGGCCGCCGCGCCCCGGAATCCTCCGTCCTCGCAAACCCTGATTATTTGTTCGGGTTGATGAGGAATTTTTCGCCGGTGGCCCGCTTGGCGTACACGGCGATGTTGGCGGGATCGAGCACCTCGGCCAGCGACACCACCTTGGTGTAATGGCTGGCGAAGGTGGTCTTGAGCTCGGACGCCACGCGCTGGCGCAGGCGGCCGATCTCGGCCGGACCGATGTTCTGGAGGAACGGCGTCAGCAGCCAGCCGCCGACACCCCAGGTCAGTCCGAACGACCGGTTCAATTCGGTCGGACGATTGTCCAGGCTGCCGTAGATATAGACCTGCTTGTACACGTTGGAGCCATAGCGGCTGTATTCCTTCGCGGTCTTGTTGGCCGCAACTTCCATGGCGGTGAGAATCTGGCTGGCCAGCTTGCCGCCGCCGATGGCATCGAAGGCAATCGTGGCACCGGTCTCGACCAGCGCGTTGGTGAGATCGTCCGTGAAGCTGGGCGCGCTGGAATCCACCACGTATTTGGCGCCTATCTTGTGCAGGATCTCGGCCTGCTCCTTGCTCCTGACGATGTTGACGAGGCCAATGCCGTCCTTGATGCAGATCTTGTTGAGCATCTGGCCGAGATTGGACGCGGCCGCCGTATGCACCAGCGCCTTGTGGCCCTCCCGCCGCATCGTCTCGGTCATGCCGAGCGCGGTCAGCGGATTGACGAACCAGGACGCACCGTCCGCGGCCGTGGTGCCCGCCGGCAGCTCCATGACGTCGCGGACCTTGAGCACGCGGTACTGCGAGTACATGGCGCCGCCGATCATCGACACCGTCTTGCCCATCAGCGCCTTCGCCGCATCCGACGAGCCGGTCCGGATCACCGTGCCGGCGCCCTCGTTGCCGACCGGCAGCGACTGATCGAGCCGACCTGCCATCATCCGCATCGCCGCCTCCGGCATCATCGCGGTGATGACCGGCATCTCCTTGGTGCCGGAGGCCTTGGCGGCCGACATGTCGGCGGGCCCGATCAGGAGCCCGAGGTCGGAGGGGTTGATCGGCGTCGCCTCGACGCGAACCACGACCTCGTCGTCGGCCGGCTCCGGCGTCGGGACATTCACGAGGGACAATTCCAGCTCGCCGCTCTTTTTCAACAGCGAACGCAGTTGCAGTCCGGACGTGCCGTCGCTCATGTCGATCCTCCCCTGTTCGTCTTCTCGCGAGTCGAGGCGCCGGCTTATGCCAGCGCCTTCAGTGCGGCCTTGCCGCCGTACAGCGCCTGCTTGCCGAGCTGCTGCTCGATGCGCAGGAGCTGGTTATATTTGGCGGTGCGGTCGGAACGCGCAAGAGAGCCGGTCTTGATCTGCCCGCAATTGGTGGCGACCGCGAGGTCGGCGATGGTGGAATCCTCGGTCTCGCCGGAGCGGTGCGACATCACCGAGGTGTAGCCGGCCTTGTGCGCCATCTCGACGGCGGCGAGCGTCTCGGTCAGCGTGCCGATCTGGTTGACCTTGATCAGGATCGAGTTGGCGCGGCCGGTCTTGATGCCGTCGGCGAGGCGCTTGACGTTGGTGACGAACAGATCGTCGCCGACCAGCTGGCACTTCTTGCCGATCAGGTCGGTGAGCTCCTTCCAGCCGTCCATGTCGTCCTCCGACATGCCGTCCTCGATGGTGACGATCGGATAGCGGCCGACGAGATCGGCGAGATACTTGGCCTGCTCGGAGATCGAGCGGGTCTTGCCCTCGCCTTCATAGACGTATTTGCCGTCCTTGAAGAACTCGGTCGAGGCGCAGTCGAGGCCGAGCACGATGTCGGAGCCCGCCTTGAAGCCGGCCTTGCCGATTGCGTTCATCACGAACTCGAGCGCGGCGTCGGCCGACGGCAGGTTCGGGGCAAAGCCGCCCTCGTCGCCGACATTGGTGTTGTGGCCTGCCTTCTTCAGCTCCGACTTCAGCGTGTGGAAGACTTCCGCGCCGTAACGCAGGCCCTCGGCGAAGGAGGACGCGCCGACGGGCAGGATCATGAACTCCTGGAAATCGATCGGGTTGTCGGCATGCACGCCGCCGTTGATGATGTTCATCATCGGCACCGGCAGCAGGCGCGCCGAGGTGCCGCCGACGTAACGGTAGAGCGGCATGTCGAGCGAGTTCGCGGCGGCCTTCGCGCAGGCGAGCGAGACGCCGAGGATGGCGTTGGCGCCCAGCCGGCTCTTGTTGGGGGTGCCGTCGAGGTCGATCATGATCTGGTCGATCTGGGCCTGCTGCTCGACGTCGAGGCCGCTGAGCGCCTCGAAGATCTCGCCGTTGACGGCGCCGACCGCCTTGGTGACGCCCTTGCCGAGATAGCGGGCCTTGTCGCCGTCGCGCAGTTCCACCGCCTCATGGGCGCCGGTGGAGGCGCCCGAGGGCACCGCGGCACGGCCGAGCGCGCCATCCTCCAGCACGACATCGACCTCGACGGTGGGATTGCCCCGGCTATCCAGGATTTCGCGGCCGATGATGTCGATGATGGCGGTCATGAGAGCCTCATTTCGAGAAACAAAGGGGGCAGTTGGCGGTGCTTCTACCGCAATGCATCGAGGTGGAAAAGGCCGGGTGACGGCCGCCGGATGATTGGCTAAGAGGGCCGCTCGGAGGCGGCCTCATGTCGAAAAAACCCAGCAAATCGAAGATCTCAAGCCTGGACCCGGCTGCCCTGCAGCTTGGCCGTGAGGTGGAATGGCCGGATGCGCCCGAAAAGGCCCAGCTCGACCGCGTGCCCAATCCGCAAAAGGGCACCGACTATCTGGTCCGTTTCACCGTGCCGGAATTCACCTCGCTGTGCCCGGTCACGGGCCAGCCGGATTTCGCGCATCTGATGATCGACTACGCGCCGGGTGCCTGGCTGCTGGAGTCGAAATCGCTGAAACTCTACATCGCGAGTTTCCGCAATCACGGCGCCTTCCACGAGGATTGCACCGTGATGATCGGCAAGCGCATCGCGAGCGAGATCAAGCCGAAATGGCTGCGCATCGGCGGCTATTGGTATCCGCGCGGCGGTATTCCGATCGACGTGTTCTGGCAGACCGGCCGCGTGCCGAAGGGCCTGTGGGTGCCGGAGCAAGGCGTCGCGCCCTATCGCGGGCGCGGCTAGAGCATTTTCGGTTCTGATTGAATCAGAACCGAAGCTCTAGATTCTTGTTTTGACGCGTTTTCTTCACGCGAACCGGTGT
>NZ_LFJB01000025.1:0-31699 GCF_006658625.1 Bradyrhizobium sp. UNPF46 | reverse complement strand
TGTATGGGGGGTGCCCGCCGGTACTTCCAGTGGATTGACCTATGACGTCTGAGAGCGATGGCATCAACCTCGCAGCTAAACCGAGCGGAACGGGTTGCGCGGACTGTTCAGCGGCAGGCGGGTGGTGGTTTCATCTCCGCAGATGTGCCGAATGCGGCCACATCGGCTGCTGTGATGCGTCGCCCAACCAGCATGCGTCGAAACACAACGCGGTGACAGGTCACCCTGTTATCACGAGCTTCGAGCCGGGCGAGCGATGGTTTTACGACTATCGGACGGGAGAGGCTTTCATCGGCCCGAAGCTTCAGGGCCCTCAATCCCATCCGTCGGATCAGCCGGTGCCCGGGCCGGCCGGCGCGGTGCCTCCGGACTGGCAAACGTTGCTGCATGAATAGGGGGTAGGCTGTAGGATGGGTAGAGCACCTGCGAAACCCATCATCCTTCAAGTTGGATGTTCGTCGATGGGTTTCGCTGCGCTCTACCCATCCTACGGGCTATCGTGGCGGGGATCGCGAAACGTCCAGTATGTAGGGTGGGCAAAGCGAAGCGTGCCCACCACTCGCAGCGAGGATAAAATGGTGGGCACGGCGCGCAAAGAGCACGCCATGGCCACCCTACGGCGCCACCCATCTTTTAGGCGCCCGTTCGTTCGTGCGCTCCTTCGAGCCGGTGAATGCTCTACGATTACGGCCTCTGCATGAAGTCACATCTTTTGCTTAGTGCCGTGCTCTTCAGCGAACTTTGCGAATTGTTGGATCGACAGTTTATAGAATTTGTGGCTGCCCTTTGGTGCCCAAAGCACACCGCTCGGCTTTACCCTGATCGTGCCGACGATCTTGTCGCCGTCATTCATCTCGACAATCGTGAAGTCTTGGCTTTCTGCCCGCTTGAATGCGTATGCCATAAATATTCTCTTCAATAGCGCTGGGCGAGATTGCCCGTAGCGATCGAAGAGAACATCAACCCTTGGTCGTGCCGTCAAGGCCGTGTTAACTACCGCTAGGGACGTACTTTCGCTGCCTGATCAGCTTCAGCCCCCGCGCTAAAACTGATATCTCCGCAGCCCCTCCCCATCCACCGGGATCACCGTCTCCGTGATGTAGCGCGCTACCGGCGAGGCCAAGAAACACCGCGAGCGCGGCCAGATATTTCGGCTCGCCCCAATAGCCGACCAGAATCTCTTCCTCCGCAAACCGCTCGCGGTCCTCCGGCGGGTAGTTGCGGCGGATCTGTTCGCTCATGATGCGGCCGGGTGGGATGCAGTTGATGGTGATGCCGTGCTCGCCGATCTCGCGCGACAGCCCGTCGGATGGGTAGAGCACTTGCGAAACCCATCGCGCTTCACGTTGGACCCTGTCGATGGGTTTCGCTGCGTTCCATCCGTCCTTGGCTAAGGTTTTGAGCACCTCAGCGCGATGTGGCGAGCGGAGTCCTTAAAGTCATGGCTTGCAAAAATCTGCGTCTTCGTTTGAGATGAACTCAACCGGAGGTCGTCATGGCACGCAAGCTTTCCAAGAGAAAAGCATCAGCGGAAGTCTCTGCGAGAGTGAAGGCCACCGCTCAGGTAGCAGCCATAGCAAAATATGAAGTCAGAAAGAACATCACGGAGGTGGTCCCACCCGATGTAACGAGGGCCAAGGCAGGAGCATGGCTTACACTCATCTCCCCGATAACCCAATGGGCTGGGTTGAAAGGCGATCAGCTTGCTCACAAGCGAGATCTGCTTCGTCTTCAACAAGAAGAATCGCTATACGAAATTGCAAAGCGCGCTCGAGAGAAAATTGCGTCTAGCAACTTTGTCCCTCAGGCTGTTCCGAACAAATTCCTTGTTCCGTTTCTTGAGAAAGCCTCTTTGGAGGAACCAGGCAACGAGCTAATTGAACTCTGGTCGAGCCTCCTTGCATCTGCTGCGACCGAGTACGATCCGCATTACATTCATTTTGCAAATCTGATTTCACAGATGTCAGCGAGGCAAGCAAGGTTGTTCAGCGAAACCGTAGGTACGGATGAGGCATCTTACTTGGAAGACACGCTATTTGATCTGCAAACCGAGTTCCTAATCGACTTCATTCAGAACTGGGTACAAGACGCCCATTCCCGTCTCTCACCCAACCCGACGCACATCGATGAGATGTGGGCCATGATCCAGCGGGACCTTCACCAAGTCGGGCTTGCGGTGGAGCACGTGGAGTTGGAGGATGGTACGAAAGAAATGAGTGACGATGACGAACATCGCCACGGACATATCAAAGAAAGTCCATACCAAGACGCATTTGAAACTGACTTTGCTATCCTAGATGCCATTCGGCTGCTCAAGTATGTGGACACCGGTTACTTCGTCGTCGCCGACAGGTGGAGAGTCAAGGTGATGTGCTACTACGTAACTGCTTTGGGTCGAGAATTTGCCAAGGCTTGCGGAATCGTGAGTTAGGCGGGGGTATCTCACCCGCACAAGCGTGCATATTGTTTTGTGGCCCTCAGCCGGCTCGTGAGGGCAGGCCGGCTCTGTTCGGTGCAGAATCAGAGCGAACGCGGCAGGTTTTCGCGGCCTGATCAAAATCAGCCCTCCTAAAACTGATACCTCCGCAGCCCTCCATCCACCGGGATCACCGTCCCCGTGATGTACCGCGCCACCGGCGACGCGAGGAACACCGCAAGCGCGGCGAGATCCTCCGGTTCGCCCCAATAGCCGACCGGAATCTCCTCCTCGGCAAACCGTTCGCGATAATCCGGCGGGTAGTTGCGGCGGATCTGCTCGCTCATGATGCGGCCGGGCGGGATACAGTTGATGGTGATGCCGTGCACGCCGATCTCGCGCGACAGGCCCTTGGCCCAGGCGTGCACCGCTGCCTTGGCGGCGAAGGCGGCGTTGAGGCCCTCGGGCTCCGACTTGCCGGTGATGTTGACGATGCGGCCCCATTTGCGCGCGATCATCTGCGGCAGCAGCGCATGCGCGATGCGGCGGTAGCTGGTGAAGTTCAGTGCGATCGCCTCGTCCCATTTGCTGTCGGGCGCATCGACGGGCAGGGGGCGGCTGCCGCCGGCATTGTTGACGAGGATGTCGGCATGGCCGAGCTCCTTCACCGCGAAAGCGGCGATCTTCTCCGCGGCGTCCTTGGCCATCACGTCCTGCTCGAGCGGAATGATCAGTCCACCGCCGACCTCCTTCACCAGCTCTGCGAGCAGGTCGGTGCGCCGCGCCACGCCGACGACGCGCACGCCTTCGGCGGCCAGGCCCTTGGCGATGGCGCGGCCGATACCGATGCTTGCGCCCGTCACGACAGCGGTTTTGGATTTGAGCCCGAGATCCATGGTCACACGCTCTCTTGTTTGCTTTTGCCTGTTTCTGTTCGTTTCCTGCCCGTCCCGCCGGCCTTGCGAATTGCCTGAGCGGGACGAGCAGTGGTAACGAAGAGCCACGGTGAAGGAAACACGAAAAAGAAAAGGGCAGAATCGATGGTCTGGGATCCGCAGCAATATCTGAAGTTCTCCGGCCACCGGCTCCGGCCCGCCGTCGACCTCCTGATGCGGATTCCGGATTTTGGCCCGCGCGAGATTGCCGATCTCGGGGCAGGGGCCGGCAACGTCACCAAGCTGATCAAGGAGCGTTGGCCGGAGGCGAGCGTAACCGGCGTCGAGGGTTCGGCCGAGATGGTCGCCGCCGGCCGCAAGGCCGCGCCCGACGTGGAATGGTCGCATGAAGATCTCGGACATTGGCGCCCCGCCAGGCAATACGACCTGATCTATTCCAATGCCGCACTGCACTGGTTGCCCAATCATGCGGCACTGTTTCCCTCGGTGATGGAGAAGGTGAAGCCTAGCGGCATGCTTGCGGTACAGATGCCGCGCAACTTCCTGGCGCCTTCGCACGTGCTGATCGGCGAGACCGCGCTCGATGGTCCGTGGCGCTCCAAGGTCGAGCACCTCGTCACGCCGCCGCCGGTCGAGGGGCCGGCCTACTACCATGATCTTCTCGCGCCGATGTCGGCCAATATCGACATCTGGGAGACCGAATATCTGCAAGTTCTCGAAGGCGAGAACCCGGTCAAGGAATGGACCAAGGGGACCTGGCTGACGCGCTATCTCGACGTGCTCGAGGGCGACGAGAGAAGCGCGTTCGAAGCCGCCTATGGCGCGCGTGTGGCGAAGGCCTATCCCAAGAATGCGGCAGGGCAGACCCTGTTCCCGTTCCGCCGTCTGTTCATGGTCGCCCAGCGCAAGGATTGATGCGCTGCCGCAATGCGACATAAGCGCTCGTTCCCTGGGACGAGCGCGGGAGCGAGGTTGCATTAACTGCGCTCGTCAAGATAGCTTGGCTGCGGCAAATTGGGCTTAGGTCTAGTTGTTCGGCTTGCGGATTGCTGCCACTACTCAAACCGGAAAACAAAAAAGCACCCGGTTTGTCTGGGGTTGTTGGGGAGGTCTTCATGCGCAAACTGCTTCTTGCGGTCGCGGCGGCCGCGCTGATTCTCGCTCCTGCCGTTGCGCAGGCCCAGACGCCGATCGTCATCAAGTTCAGCCACGTCGTCGCCAACGACACCCCGAAAGGCAAAGGCGCGCTGAAGTTCAAGGAGCTTGCGGAGAAATACACCGACGGCAAGGTCAAGGTCGAAGTGTACCCGAACTCCACGCTCTACAAGGACAAGGAGGAGATCGAGGCGCTGCAGCTCGGCTCTGTGCAGATGCTCGCGCCCTCCACCGCGAAGTTCGCGCCGCTCGGCGTCAAGGAGTTCGAAGCGCTCGACCTGCCCTGGCTGTTCAAGGACGACCAGACCTATGCCAACGCGATGAAGGGCACGGTCGGCAAGTGGCTGTTCCAGAAACTGGAGGCCAAGGGCATCATCGGGCTCGCCTATTGGGACAATGGCTTCCACATGCTCTCGGCCAACCGCCCCTTGCTGAAGCCGACCGATTTCCAGGGTCTCAAGTTCCGCATCTCCGGGTCGAAGATCGCCGACCAATATCTCCGCATCATGGGCTCGATCCCGCAGATCATGGCGTTCTCCGAAGTCTACCAGGCTCTGCAGACCGGCGTGGTCGACGGCTGCGAGAACACTGCGTCCAACTACCTGACGCAGAAGTTCTACGAGGTGCAGAAGGACATCACCGTATCCTATCACGCGCACCTGCAATATGCCGTCATCGTCAACTCGAAGTTCTGGTCGGGTCTGCCGCCTGATATCCGCACCCAGCTCGACAAAGCGATGGCCGAGGCGACCGACTACACCAACTCGATCGCGCGCCAGGAGAACGAGGACGCGCTGGCCGAGATCAAGAAGACGGGCAAGACCACGCTTCATTACCTCACCGATGCCGATCGCAAGGCATGGCAGGAGGCGATGCAGCCGACTTACAAATGGGCGAAGGGCCGGGTCGGGCAGGAGGTGCTCGATCTCGTCGCCAAGGAACTCGACGTCAAGATGAACTGACGGCCGCGGCCCAACAAGAACAACAGCAACGGTCGGGGGTGATCGCACTCCCGGCCGTTTCGCTCTTGAAGGGACGAGCCAATGCTGGGGGGACCAAGTTGCTGCGTGTGCTGAATCGTTTTCTCGATCATCTCGAGGAATGGCTGATCGCGACGATGATCGCGGCCGCGACGTCGCTCATTTTCGTCGCCGTGCTGCACCGTTACGGGGCCGGGCTGTCGATCGACATCGCCAAATGGGCGGAAGCCCGCAACCTGACCTTCCTTGCGGTCCCCATGCGAGCCGCGTTCGTCTGGCTCGCTGCGCTGGACCTGTCCTGGGCGCAGGAACTCTGCATCTACATGTTCATCTGGATGGCCAAGTTCGGCGCCGCCTACGGCGTGCGGACCGGCATCCATGTCGGCGTCGACGTGCTGGTCAACATCCTTCCCGGCGGATCGCGCCGGCGCGTCATCACCTTCGGTCTTCTGTGCGGCGCGCTCTTCACCGCCATCGTCGCCTATTTCGGCGCCGCGTTCGTCGGCCAGATGTGGCAGACCGGCCAGCAGTCCAACGATCTGGAAGCACCGATGTGGATGGTGTATCTCACCATCCCGCTCGGCTCCGGCCTGATGTGCTTCCGCTTCCTGCAGGTCGCCTGGTCGTTCTATCGCACCGGCGAGCTGCCGCATCACGACATGGCCGGCGTCGAAGGCGTCGAGGTGGACCCGGTGCATCCGGCGCCGGTGACGCCCACCCAGGTGGTCCGGGACGAGCGCAGCCCGCTCGGCTGGATCCTGATGTTGCTGCCGGTGCTGATCGTCGCCCTGTGCTTCGCTCATTCGGCTCACGTCATCACGCTGCCTCAGGGCCTGCGCGTCGTCATCGTGTTCGCGCTGCTGCTGTCCTTGATGCTGACGGGCATGCCGATCTCGATCGCGCTTGGTCTCACCGTGCTCAGCTTCATGTTCACGCTGACCGACGTGCGAACGGAATCGGTGGCGCTGAAGCTGTTCACCGGGATCGAGAATTTCGAGATCATGGCGATCCCGTTCTTCATCCTCGCCGGCAATTTCCTGACCCATGGCGGGGTGGCGCGGCGGATGATCACCTTCGCAACCTCGCTGGTCGGCCATTGGTACGGCGGTCTGGCGCTGTCCGGGGTGGTCGCCTGCGCGCTGTTCGCCGCGATTTCGGGCTCCTCGCCGGCGACCGTGGTGGCGATCGGCTCGGTGATCCTGCCGGCGATGGTCGCGCAAGGCTTCCCGAAGCGGTTCGGCGCCGGTGTGATCACGACGTCGGGCTCGCTCGGAATTCTGATTCCGCCGTCGATCCCGATGGTTCTCTACGCCGTCTCGACCAACAGTTCGGTGGGCAAGCTGTTCATCGCCGGCATCATACCGGGACTCGTGCTCGCGTTCCTGCTTGGAGCCACGACCTTCTATCGCGCCTGGCGCAACGACTATCCGCGGATGCCGAAGGCGACGTTCATGCAGCGCGTCGATGCGTTCCGCAAGTCGATCTGGGGCATCCTGCTGATCGTGATCGTGATCGGCGGCATCTATAGCGGCCTGTTCACGCCGACCGAGGCGGCCGCCGTCAGCGCCGTCTACGCCTTCATCGTCGCGGTGTTCATCTACAAGGACCTCAAGCTGCGGGACGTGCCGAGGGTGCTGCTGTCGTCGGCGAACCTGTCGGCGATGCTGCTCTACATCATCACCAACGCCGTGCTGTTCTCGTTCCTGATGACCTACGAGAACGTGCCGCAGGCGCTGGCGCAATGGATGATCGACCAGGGCCTGGGGTGGATCGGCTTCCTGCTGCTCGTCAACCTCCTGCTGCTGGTGGCGGGCAACGTGATGGAGCCGTCCTCGATCATCCTGATCATGGCCCCGATCCTGTTTCCGGTCGCGGTCAAGCTCGGCATCGACCCCATTCACTTCGGCATCCTGATGACGGTCAACATGGAGGTCGGCCTGTGCCATCCGCCTGTCGGCCTCAATCTCTACGTGGCCTCGGGCATCGCCAAGATGGGCATCACCGAGCTCACGGTCGCGGTGTGGCCGTGGCTGCTGACGATGCTGGGATTCCTGGTGGTGGTGACCTACTGGCCGGGCCTGTCGTTGTGGCTGCCGAGGCTGCTCGGGATGTAATGTGGGCGAAGATCACGCATGGCTAACGCGCGGTTAACCCGCGCGCTAAAATGCTGGCGTGGTGCGACGCACCCCTTTTTACGGATATGAGGTAGGACCATGCCAGCAGATGGGAGCTGGCATGTTCTTCGACAGAATGGAATCCGGACGGGCGTCGATTTCCGATGCCGTCTATCTGGAAGTCATCGGGGGCCTTCACGGCACCACGATGCCGAACATTCTCGCGGCCTCCTGCCTCGCAATGGTCGGCGCGATCACGACCTACGAGACCGGAGACATGGTGACGGCGATCCTGACGGTCGCCGGTGTCGTGGTGGCAATCGTCCGTCTGCTCGAGATTCTTGCTTTCCGTCGTCGTCTCACGCGTTCACCGCAACTCGGTCGGGTCGAGGCCGCGACCTGGGAGCGGCGTTATATTGCCGGCACCGTCGCGACGGCGTTGGTGCTTGGCGTGTTCGCCGCGCGCAGCATCGTGCTGGGCGATGCGCTCTGCTCCGTGATGGCGATCGGGATCGGATTCGGCTTCGGTGCCGGCGTGGTGGCGCGGCTGGCGCTGCGTCCCGTCGCGGCGCTGCTCGATCTGGTCGCGATCGCCGGGCCCACCGCGATCGTCACGTTCATGCAGCCGGATCTGCGCCACGTCGGCCTCGGGCTCCTCATTCTGATGTACGTGGTCGCGAGTTTCGAGATGGTGCGGTTGAGCTTCAACGCCTCGATCAGCCAGATCACGCTGAAGCGGAAATTCGAGCAGCTCGCGCGCTCGGATTCGATGACCGGCGTATCCAACCGCTCGGTGCTGGCGGCGGATCTGCCCCTGATGCTGTCAGCCGGGATGGTTGCGGTCCATACGCTCGATCTCGACCGCTTCAAGGAAGCCAATGACAGGTTCGGCCATCCCGCGGGCGATGCGCTGCTGAAGCAGGTCGCCGGGCGGCTCAAGGCGCTCGTCACGCAAGACGACCTGTTGATCCGCATGGGGGGCGATGAATTCGTCCTGGTCCAGAGCGCGGCGGCTGATGCGGAGGCGATGGCGCAGCGCATCGTGCAGTCGATCAGCGCGCCGTACGACGTCGACGGACAGGTGATCGAGCTTGGCGTCAGCGTCGGCGTTGCCGTCGCGCCGGACGACGGGCGCACCGCGGAAGCGCTGCTGTCGCGCTCCGACAAGGCGCTGTACCGGGCCAAGCAACATCGCGGCGGCTATGTGCTGGCGCGGGAATTGCGGGTGGCGGAGGCGGGTGTTGCAACGGCGGTGACCGAAGGATTGACCGCGCAAGCGGCATAGACGGCGCCACCTTCTCCCATAAAGGGAATGGGGAAGAAAAGGCCATTGTCCTTTCACCTCCGCCAGTGATGGCAATCGACCGCGAGATGCGGTTAGATGCCGCGCAACCGGCCGGGAGGGAGAAAAATGACCGACGCCAGCAACGAGCCGAAGGACGCGAGCGCGTCCGTCATCGCGCAGCATGAGGCGATGCTGAACGCGCTGCCGTTTTCCGACACGCGGGATTTCGACGACGCCGCGCGCGGCTTCCTCGGCACGATCGAGAACGCGACGATTACCAACCCGCAGGGGCGGACGGTCTGGAGTCTCGAGCCTTACGGCTTCCTGTCCCCCGAGAAGGCGCCGCCGACGGTCAATCCGAGCCTGTGGCGGCAGTCGCGGCTGAACATGCAGCACGGCCTGTTCGAGGTCGTGCCCGGCGTCTACCAGGTGCGCGGGCTCGACATCGCCAACATGACGCTGATCGAGAGTGACAACGGCGTCATCGTCGTCGACACCCTGACCTCGATCGAGGGGGCGCGGGCCGCACTCGATCTCTACTTCAAGCACCGCGGCCTGAAGCCGGTTGCGGCCGTCATCTTCACGCACACCCACACCGACCATTGGGGCGGCGTGCGCGGCGTGCTGGAGGAGGATGCGCTGGCGACAGGCCGCGTGCCCATCATCGCACCGAACCTGTTCATGGAGCATGCCGTCTCCGAGAACATCATCGCGGGACCGGCCATGCTGCGCCGGGCGCAATATCAGTTCGGGCCGCTGCTCGCCAAGGGCGCGCGCGGGCAGGTCGATTGCGGGCTCGGCAAGTCGATGGCGGCAGGATCGGTGGCGCTGCTGCGCCCGACCGATCTGATCATGGCGACCGGCGACAGGCGCGTCATCGACGGCGTCGAATTCGAATTCCAGATGGCGCCGAACAGCGAAGCGCCGGCGGAGATGCACTTCTTCATCCCGCGCTACAAGCTCCTGAACCTCGCCGAGAACTGCACCCACAATTTCCACAATCTGCTGCCGTTCCGCGGCGCCGACGTGCGCGATGCGCTGGCCTGGTCGAAATATCTGGGCGAGGCGCTGCAGCTGTGGGACGGCAAGGCGGAGGCGATGTGCGGTCAGCACCACTGGCCGGTGTGGGGACGCGAGCGCATCGGCACGATGATCCGCCAGCAGCGCGACCTCTACAAATTCGCGCACGACCAGACCATCCGCCTGATGAACCACGGCCTCACCGCGGCCGAGATCGCCGAGACGATCCGGCTGCCGAACAGCCTGGAGGGCGCCTGGCACGGCCGCGGCTATTACGGCCACATCCGGCACAATGTGAAGGCGATCTACCAGAAATATCTCGGCTGGTACGACGCCAACCCGGTCAATCTCGATCCGCTGCCGCCGGTGGAGTCGGGAAGGAAATACGTCGAGTACATGGGCGGCGCCGATGCCATCCTTGTGCGCGCACGAGCGGATTTCGACAAGGGGGAGTTTCGCTTCGTCGCGCAGGCGCTCAGTCATCTGGTCTTCGCCGAGCCTGATCATGCGGCGGCGCGCGCTCTGCTCGCCGACACGCTGGAGCAGCTCGGCTACGCCGCCGAAAGCGCGACCTGGCGCAACGCCTATCTGTTCGGCGCGCAGGAATTGCGCCAGGGAATGCCGAAGGTGCCGGCCCGGCCGCCGATGCCGCGCGAGACGCTGGCGGCGCTGCGCACCTCCCAGCTCTGGGACGTGCTGGGCATTCGCCTCAACGGCCCCAAGGCGGAAGGCAAGCATATCGTCTTGAACTGGCGCTTTTCCGACACCGGGGAGACCTTCGTGCTCAACCTCGAGAACTGCGCGCTCACTTATACCGAGGGCGTGCAGGCGGAGGGCGCCGACGCCAGCTTCACGCTGGCGCGTGCCACGCTCGATGAGGTCATCGCGAAGCTGACGAGCTTCCCGGAAGCCGTCGCCGCCGGCAAGGTCAAGCTGTCGGGCAACCCGATGAAGCTTGCCGAGCTGATGGGCCTGATGGACGAATTCCCGAGGATGTTCGAGATCGTTGAGCCGAAGCGGGCGGTGGTGAGGTAGGGGGAAGCCCGTGTTGACGCGCTGAGGGCGCGTCACACTCCGCTGTCGTCCCCGCGAACGCGGGGAGCCATAGCCACAGGAAGCTGGTAACTCCGAGCCTTCGCAAAAACCAATGCTGCGGAGTATGGGTCCCGGATCGGCGCGCGCTCAAGGCGCGCTTGTCCGGGACGACAGTTGCGGTCGCGGCCGCCCTTACTCCGCGCTGCTCACCAGTTTGATCCGCGGGGCCTTTTCCTCGGCGAGGCTGCGGTAGGCTGCGAGATAGTCGAGCGCCATGCGCCGTGCGGTGAAGCGCGTCTCGAACTGCTTGCGGATGGCGGCGCGGTCGAGCTGCGCGAGGCGGCCGACGACGCCGGCTGCGCTGAGCACGTCCTCGACCACGAACCCGGTCAGGCCTTCGTCGACGATCTCAGGCACCGAGCCGCGGTTGAAGGCGACGACGGGCGTTCCGCAGGCCATGGCCTCGATCATCACCAGGCCGAACGGCTCCGGCCAGTCGATCGGCAGCAGAAGCCCGAGCGCACCGCTGAGGAAATCCGACTTCTCGTGATCGCTGATCTCGCCGATGAACTCCACCAGCGGATTGTTCTCGATCATGGGACGGATCAGCTCGTCGTAGTAGTCCTTGTCGGCGCGATCGACCTTGGCCGCGATCTTCAGCGGGATGCCGCAATGGGACGCGATCTTGATGGCGCGGTCGACGCCCTTCTCGGGCGCGATGCGGCCGAGTACGGCGAGATATTCCTGTTTTGCCGGCTTCGGCGTCAGCAGGTTCTCCGGCAAGCCGTGGTAAATCGTCTTCACCCAGTTCGCCTGCGGCACCGGACGGCGCTGCGCATTGGAGATCGAGATGACGGGCATCTTGGAGAAGGTGTTGAAGACCGGCTGATGCTCTGGCAGATCGAGCCGGCCGTGCAGCGTGGTCAAGAACGGCGTCGGCTGCCGATGGAACAGCGACCAGGGATAATAGTCGAGATGGAAGTGGAGGAAGTCGAATTCCTCGTCGTCACATTTCTGCCGCACGCGCTCGAGCAGCACCATGTGCAGCGCATTGGGATCGCGCACGGAACCGTCGAGGCGTAGCGCTCTCGGCCACAGGGCATCCAGCTTGGCCGATGTCTGCGAATCGCCGCTGGCGAACAGCGTCACGTCGTGTCCAAGGGCCACCAGCTCTTCCGTCAACCAATGCACCACCCGCTCGGTGCCGCCATACAGCTTGGGTGGAACAGCCTCCGTCAACGGAGCTACCTGCGCGATGCGCATCTCACCATCTCCTCTGCGATCATGGAGTCAAAGCCCCCGCCGTGTCTTGGCACCGGCACGCCAGACTGGGAACGTTCTCGCATCTGCGAAGTTCCTTCCCCCAGACGTTACTTCTTCGACACACTGCAGCGTGGTCGCGATGATGCCATCACCTCATCTCACATCGTCCGCATCTGCATGTCGTGATCGCTCGGCCGGGAACCGGTGGCGAACGGTCGATGTTCAGTCGATCAGTCGCAAAACAAAAATCAGCATAACGGGGCGATAGCCATATGGATCATCTTTCTGGATACGCGCGCAGGCCATTTGCCTTTGTCTTGCGCTATCTTCAGATGCGAATGGCATCGCATCTGGTGATCCTGACTGCGGTGGTGGGAGCAGTTGCCTGCTCTGTAGGCACGCAATACGGCGTCAAATCTCTCGTCGACGCCTTGTCCGCTGGCCCGTCACAGGGCGGCGGTGTATGGCTGGCATTCATTCTGCTCATGTCGCTGATCGCCGCCGACAACTTTCTCTGGCGGATCGCGAGCTGGACGGCGAGCTTTACCTTTGTCGGGGTCACGGGCGATTTACGACGTGACATATTTCGTCATCTGACCGGTCATGCGCCGAGCTACTTCTCCGACCGGATGCCGGGCATGCTGACGAGCCGCATCACAGCGACGTCAAATGCGGTGTTCACGGTCGAGAACATGTTCGTATGGAATGTGCTGCCGCCGTGCATTGCCACAATTGCGGCAATCGCCTTGATTGGAACCGTCAGTCCCTACATGGCGCTCGGCCTGATCGCGATTGCCGGCGGCATGGTGATCGCGATGTTCCGCCTCGCCGCCGCGGGCAAGCCGCTGCATGACGACTTCGCCGACAAGGCCGCCGTGGTCGACGGCGAGATGATCGACGTCATCAGCAACATGCCGCTGGTCCGCGCGTTCTGCGGCATCAGCCACGAGCACGAGCGGTTCGACGCGACCGTGAACCGGGAGCTCACCGCGCGCGGCCGCAGCCTGCGCTATCTGGAGAAGCTGCGGCTCATCCATGCCGGCGTCACCGTGCTGTTGACGGTGGCGCTGATGGCCTGGGCGATCACGCTCTGGCAGAAGGGCGAGGCGACCACAGGCGACGTGGTGCTGGTCTGCACCCTCGGCCTGTCCATTCTCAACGCGACGCGCGATCTCGCGGTGGCGCTGGTCGACGTCACCCAGCATGTCGCGCGGCTGACCGAGGCGATCGCCACCCTGCTGGTGCCGCACGAGCTGCGCGACCATCCCGACGCCGAGCCGCTGGTGAAGAGCGGTGCGGCAATCGCGTTCAACAACGTCACCTTCGGCTATCCCGGCGGAGAGAAGATCTTCGAGCGGTTCAGCCTGCGGCTCCAGCCCGGCCAGCGCGTCGGCCTTGTCGGCCAGTCCGGCGGCGGCAAGTCCACGCTGTTCACGCTGCTGCAACGTTTCTACGATGCCGACGAGGGTAACATCACCATCGATGGCCAGGACATTTCGATGGTCACGCAGCTCAGCCTGCGCGAGGCGATCTCGGTCGTGCCGCAGGACATTTCCCTGTTCCACCGCTCTATCCGCGAGAACATCCGTTATGGCCGGCCGAACGCGACCGACGACGAGGTGCTGCGGGCCGCGATCGCGGCGCGCTGCGATTTCATCGATGGCCTGCCGGATGGTCTCGACACCATGGTCGGCGACCGCGGTGTCAAAATGTCCGGCGGCCAGCGCCAGCGCATCGCCATCGCGCGCGCTTTCCTGAAGGATGCGCCGATCCTGCTGCTGGATGAAGCCACCGCGGCGCTCGACAGCGAGTCCGAGGAGGCCATCCGCGAGGCGCTGTCGCGCCTGATGCGCGGCCGCACCGTGATCGCGATCGCGCACCGGCTGGCGACGCTGCGCAATTTCGACCGCGTGGTGGTGCTGAGGAATGGTAAGATCATCGAGGATGGCTCGCCGGAGCGCCTGATGCAGGGCCACGGGCCATATCGCGAGCTGGTGACGCAGGAAATGAGCCGGCTCGCGCAAGCCGCCGCGTAAACCCACAGTCGCGTTCTCGAGTCGGTTGCGTTTCGAAAACAAGCGCAGGGAAGCAGCTCATGTCGGCCGAAGCCGTAGCTCAATTCGTCTCCGTGACACGGACCTCCGAACAGGTCGCGGAGCAGCCTTTCTACATTCCCATGACCGGGCCTGCCGCCCGACCGCGGCGGTCTCTCAAGCACGACGACATGTTCATCGTGCTCGACAGCCATGGCGACATCGGTGCCTCCGCCGGCGGGCCGGACGGTCTGTTCCACCACGACACGCGCTATCTGGCGCGGCTGGAGCTCGTGCTCGACGATCTCCAGCCGCTGTTGCTCGGCTCCAATCTGCGCGACGACAATTCGGCGCTGACGGTTGACCTCACCAATCCCGACATCTACCGGCAGAACAGCCTCGCTCTGCAAAAGGACCTGCTGCACATCGTGCGCACCATTTTCCTGTGGCGTGGCACCGCGTATCAGCGCATCGGCGTGCAGAATCACGGTGACCGGCGCACCAGCTTCGAGCTGACGCTGCTGTTCGACAACGACTTTGCCGACCTGTTCGAGGTTCGCGGCGAGCGCCGCCCGCGCCGCGGAGTGGGCACGAGCAAGCTGCTCGGGCCGACCGACGTGCTGTTCGAATATCGCGGTCTCGACGACGTCGAGCGCACCACGGGCCTGCATTTCGATCCGCGTCCGACGCGACTGTCGGTCAATGCCGCGACCTGGCAGCTCGAGCTGGATCCGCATGAATCGAAATCGCTGTTCGTGGCCGTGTCCTGCAACCGCCCGATGGCGGAGAAGCCGGCGCGCTTCTTCCGGGGCCTGCTCGCCCATCGCCGCGAGATGCGCCAGTCCACCGTTGGCGCCGCCAGCATCGAGACCTCCAACAACATCTTCAACGAGGTGCTGTGCCAGGCCATGGCCGACCTCAACATGCTGATGACGGAGACGCCGCAGGGGCGTTATCCCTATGCCGGCATTCCCTGGTATTCGACGACGTTCGGCCGCGACGGCCTGATCACCGCGCTCCAGATGCTGTGGGTCGATCCGCGCGTCGCCAAGGGCGTCCTGCGCCGGCTCGCCCATTTCCAGGCCCAGGCGACGGATCCGCTTGCCGATGCCGCGCCGGGCAAGATCCTGCATGAGATGCGCGGCGGAGAGATGGCGGCGCTGCGCGAGGTGCCATTCGCGCAATATTACGGCAGCGTCGATTCGACCGCGCTGTTCGTGCTGCTCGCCGGAAGCTATTTCGAACGCACCGGCGACGAGAAGACCCTGATCGAGCTGTGGCCGGCGATCGAGGCGGGGCTGGCCTGGATCGACGGTCCCGGCGATCCCGATCAGGACGGCTTCGTCGAATACCAGCGCGCGACCGAGAAGGGGCTGGCCAATCAGGGTTGGAAGGATTCGTATGACGCGATCTTCCACGCCGACGGCCAGCTCGCGGAAGGCAATATCGCACTCGCCGAAGTCCAGGGCTACGTCTACGCCGCCAAGCAGCTCGCTGCGCGTTGCGCCTTGCGGCTCGGCAAGCCGGACCGCGTGCGCAAGCTCGAGGCTGACGCCAGGGCGCTGGCCGAACGCTTCGAGAAGGCGTTCTGGTGTGAGGAGCTCGGCACCTATGCGCTCGCCCTCGACGGCAAGAAGCGGCCGTGCAAGGTGCGGACCTCGAACGCCGGTCAGGTCCTGTTCAGCGGTATGATCCGCGAGGACCGCGCCCGCCTCGTCGCCGCCGACCTGATGCGGCCGCATTTCTTCTCGGGCTGGGGTATCCGCACGGTCGCCGTCGGAGAGGTGCGCTACAACCCGATGTCCTATCATGACGGGTCGATCTGGCCGCACGACAACGCGCTGATCGCGCTCGGGCTCGCGCGCTATGGCCTCAAGCATTCGGTGGCGCACGTCTTCAAGGGACTGTTCGACGCGGCGACCTACATGGATCTGCGCCGGCTGCCCGAATTGTTCTGCGGCTTCCGGCGCGAGAAGCGGCGCGGCCCGACGCTCTATCCGGTCGCCTGCGCGCCGCAGGCCTGGGCCAGCGCGACGCCGTTCACGCTGCTGGAAGCGGCGCTCGGCCTCGAGTTCGACGTCGCACGCGGCGAGATTCGCCTGCGCAACCCGCATCTGCCGGCGTTCCTCAACGAGGTGATCCTGCGCGATCTGCGCCTCGGCGAATCCAGCGTCGATCTTCGCGTCAGTCGTCACGGCGACGACGTGGCGCTGGAGGTGTTGCGCACGCGCGGCCAGATCCAGGTCTCGATCGTGCTGGCGCGCTAGCGGCGCGCAAGGAGGACGTCATGCGTGGGATAGCAGCATTGATCCTTGGTACGGCCGTCGTCGCGAGCCTGGCGGTCGCGACCGTGCGTGCCGCGGACGAGCCGCCCGTAGGCCAGAGTGAGGCCCATGCGCCGGCGACGGCCCAGCCGCCGGCCTCGACCGTCGCCGTGACGCCGAAGGATGCCGCCCCGCCGCCGTCGGTGACCATCATCGGCGCGAGCGAGGCCCATGGCGTGCTCGGCCGCGACGTGCGCAGCGCAGCCGGCGAGGACATGGGCCGCATCGTCGACGTCATCGTCGATCGCACCGGCCATGTGCGCGCGGCGGCGATCGATTTCGGCGGGTTTCTCGGCGTTGGCAGCCGCAAGATCGTGGTGGATTGGAACGCACTGCGCTTCGGCAAGATCGCCAACAAGAAGGATAGCATCACGCTGGAATTGACCAAGGCGCAGGTCGCGGCCGCGCCGGAATACAAGGAGGACACGCCGATCGTCGTGCTCGGTGCGTCCGGCAGCCTTCAACCGCTGCAAGCGATCCAGTGAGGCGCAGGGAGGGATGACCGCCTGTGCTGTTGTCGAGGAAGCCCAACCGTGCAGATCGCGAAGGCCGCGTTGAACAGGACAACGTCGCCGCGCCACCGGCCGCCGGCATTCCGGCGCCGTCGCGCCGGAGCTTGCGCGGTCTCGATTGGTTCATCTTCTTCCTCGCCGACGTGCAGACCGGATTCGGCCCCTTCATCGCGGTCTATCTGACCACGCAGAAATGGACCCAGGTCGAGATCGGGCTCGTGCTGTCGATCGGCGGCATCGTCGCCCTGATCGGGCAGATGCCGGGCGGCGCGATCATCGACGCCGCCAAATCGGAGCGCCTGGTCGCGGGGCTCGCGATCGCGACCATCGGGGCTTGCGCGCTGGCCTATGCCGCAATGCCGATCTTCCCGGTCGTGGTGGCTGCCGCCACTCTGCATGCGGCGGCGAGCTGTGTGCTCGGGCCGGCGATTGCGGCGATCAGCCTTGGCCTGGTCGGCCCGCTCGCGATCGGCGAGCGGCTCGGCCGCAACGCGCGCTTCGCCTCCCTCGGCAACGGCGTCGCGGCGGCCGTGATGGGCACCGCGGGATATCTGTTGTCGAGCCGCTCGGTGTTCCTGGTCACTTTCCTGCTCGCGATCCCGACCCTGATCGCGCTCTCGTACATCCGCGAGAAGGAGGTCGACATCGCCCGCTGTCACGGCGAGATGCCGCGCGAATCGGCAGATCGCGGCGACACCAACATCTGGCATCTGATTCGGCAGCGTCCGCTCATCGTCTTCGCCCTCAGCGTTCTGCTGTTGCAGCTGGCGAATGCCTCCATGATGCCGCTGATGGCAAGCGCGGTGACGGCGCGGTCCGCTCAATGGGCGACGGTGCTCGTCGCCTTTTGCATCGTGGTTCCCCAGGCGATCGTGGCCCTGCTGTCGCCGACGGTGGGGCGCAAGGCGCAGCTCTGGGGCCGGCGGCCGCTGCTGCTGATCGGTTTCGGCGCGCTGGCGATTCGCGGCTTGTTGTTCGCGACCGTGCGCGACCCGTATCTCCTGGTGCTCGTGCAAGTGTTTGACGGCATTACCGCGGCGGTATTCGCGGTCATGATCCCGCTGATCGTCGCCGACGTCGCCTTCGGCAGCGGCCATTTCAACCTGGCGCAGGGCATTGTCGGCACCGCGACCGGCATCGGCGCGTCCCTGAGCACGGTGCTCGGCGGCTATGTCAGCGACAAGTTCGGCAACGCGACCGCCTTCATCGGCCTGTCCGGCGTTGCCGCGACCGGGCTGCTCCTGATTCTCTTGGTGATGCCGGAGACGCGGCGCACCGTGCGATAGCCGCAGAGGAAAAGCCGGCCGAAGCGAGTTCGGCCGGCCAAGTCACGGGGGAGAAACCGATCAGGCGTCGAGATGCTGCAGGCGCTGGCGATTGCGCAGCACGATCTGGCGGGCGCCGGAGAAACCGAGAATGCCCTGGGCGTGAAGCTGCGACAGCGCGCGCGACACGGTTTCGAGCGTGAGGCCGAGATAGTCGCCGATGTCGCGGCGGCACATCGGCAGGGCCATCATGCCGGCAACGGCGAGGCGGCGGTCCATTTCGAGCAGGAAGGTCGCAACACGCTCCATCGCGGTCTTGCGGCCCAGCAGCAGCATGTGGTCCTCGGCATGGCGCAGCTCGCCAGCCGTCATCGCCCAGAGCTTGCGGGCAACCTGGACGTCGGTGGCTGCCGCCTTCTCGAGGCTGGCGCGCTTCACGAGGCGCACGGTGGTGTCGATGATGGCTTCGGCAGCAAGACGGTGCGCGGGACCAGATTCGAGGCCGAACACGTCGCCGGGAAGATGGAAGGCGCCGATCTGGCGGCGGCCGTCGGACAGGAGCTTGTAGCTGCTCACTGCGCCAGTGACGACCTGGTAGACATATTCGGCCGGCTCGTCCTCGCCGTAGATCTCCTCGTCCTTGCGGTAGGAGAATTCCGTGGCGACCAGGCCCACATGGCCGGTGATGGCGCCGAACTGGTCGGCGACGGGATGGGCGGGAGCAATCTTGCCAACGATCTGGGTGTTGATCGCTTGGGTGTTGAGTGTCTGGGTCAGCATCTGCGCCATCTCCGTTGTGATGACGCTTTGGTACGCGGTATCCGGGGCTTCGAAAATTTAGAGCGATATCTTAAGGGGGTTGCCTTACGTAGAATTCCGGAGGTCGGACCCCGATCCGCACCCGTTCGGCCGCGCGGGCAAGTGCATCCCGCGATATTCAAAAAAAGCTAGATCAAACAGAGGATTAGTTGGAGCGATCCTGGATCGCCCTGCGGATGCGCTTGACCAGATTCTCGTCAAGAAGGGGCTTCAAGACCACGTCCTTGACGCCAACCGCCGCAGCCCGGGCCGAAATGTTCTCGTCCGGATAGCCGGTGATCAGGATTACGGGCGTGCTGCCATAGGTCTCGCGCAGGCGGCCGGCCAGATCGATGCCGTTGATGTCAGGCATCTTGTAGTCGATGACGTAGCAATCCGCCCCGTGCGCGCTGCCCGCATTGAGCAGCGCGGTGCCGCTCCTGAAAGTCCGCACGGCAAAACCGTCGGTTTCCAGCAGGAACCGCAAAGAGCCCAAAACGGCGGCATCATCATCGACCACATAGACGGTGGGGAGCGCTGAAGACGGCGGCCGCTCAATATGTGAACTGACCTCAATCATGCTGCATGGCTAGCATGGTGCCGGAATGCGGCCTTGACTTGCCTCAATCCGGCCTGCCTCAGTTGACCAGCCTCAGTCGTTGAGCATGCCGGCGCGCATCGCCAGCCGGACCAGCTCCGACAGGCTGTTGGCCTGCATCTTGGTCATGACGTTGGCCCGGTAGACCTCGATGGTGCGCGGGCTGATGTCGTATTCGCGGGCGATCAGCTTGTTCGACAGGCCCGCGATCAGCCCTTCCATGACCTGGCGCTCCCGGGGGCTCAAGGAGGCCACGCGGGCGGTGATGTCCTGCGCGACGGCTTCGTTCTTGGCGGCGGGCTCTGCCTGGCGGATCGCCGACTCGATCATCGCGGTGAGACGGTCGTCATCGAACGGCTTTTCCAGGAAATCGACCGCCCCGAGCTTCATCGCCTCGACCGCGAGCGGCACGTCGCCATGACCGGTCATGATCAGGATCGGGAATGTGCTTTGCTGCGCCTTCATCCGCTTCAGGAGCTCGATCCCGTCGAGGCCGGGCATGCGCACGTCGGAGACGACGCAGCCGAAGCCGAGGCCGGGCAGGGCATCGAGAAAGGCGAGTGCGTCGTCGAAGAGCGTGACGCCGAAGCCGGCGGACTCCAGCAGGAAATTGAGCGAATCGCGCATCGCGGCATCATCGTCGATGACGTAGACATGTCCCTTGGTCGCCATGAATCAGCTTTCGTCGGTTGCCGGCAGGGTGAAGCGGAATGTCGCGCCGCCCGATGCATTGTTCTCGGCCCACATGCGGCCGCCGTGTGCCTCGATGATCGAGCGGCTGATGGAGAGCCCAACGCCCATGCCGGTGTCTTTGGTGGTGAAGAAGGTCTGGAACAGGTTTGGAATGACGTCGTCCCGGAAGCCGGTGCCGGAGTCGGAAACCTCCACCTCGATCATGCCGTCGCCGACGCGGGTGTTGGCGACGACGAGCTCGCGCCGCGGCGACTGCGCCATCGCTTCCAACGCGTTGCGGAACAGATTGACCAGCACCTGCTGGATCTGCACCCGGTCGGCAAGGACGAGATCGGCGTCCGGATCGAGGCTGAAGCGGAGCTGCACGTTCTGCTCGCGTGCGCCGGCGAGCCCGAGCGCGCCGGCCTCCTCGATCAGCTTGGACAGGCTCTCGACCCGCTTCTCCGATTCGCCGCGAGAGACGAAGTCGCGCAGGCGCCGGATGATCTGGCCGGCGCGCAAGGCCTGCTCCGCCGCGCGGTCCAGCGCGCTTTCGACCTTCGGTGAGTTGGGATCGCTGCTACCGGCGAGCAGGCGCCGCGATCCCTTCATGTAATTGCTGATCGCCGCCAGCGGCTGGTTGAGCTCGTGGGCGAGCGCGGAGGCCATTTCGCCCATCGCGGTCAGCCGCGAGACGTGGACGAGCTCGGCCTGCAATTCCTGCAGCCGGGCCTGGGTCTGCTGGTGCTCGGTGAGGTCGCGGACGAAGCCCGTGAAATAGGGCTCGCCGCCGGATTCCATCTCGCCGATCGACAGGTGCATTGGAAAGGTCGTGCCGTCGCGGCGCTTGCCGGTCACGATGCGGCCGA
The DNA here is from genome assembly GCF_006658625.1 of Bradyrhizobium sp. UNPF46. Lineage (NCBI taxonomy): Bacteria > Pseudomonadati > Pseudomonadota > Alphaproteobacteria > Hyphomicrobiales > Nitrobacteraceae > Bradyrhizobium > Bradyrhizobium sp. UNPF46. The sequence continues at coordinate 10,464 of NZ_LFJB01000025.1, read as the reverse complement.
TGCCGATGATGTGCGGATCGTTTGTGGTGCGGTAACGGGCGATGTAGTCGTCGTGGCGGCTGCGATCGGGCTCCGGCATCAGAATGCTGACATTCTGGCCGATCGCCTCGTGCTCGGACCAGCCGAACAGGCGCTCCGCGGCCGTGCTGAAGAGCTGCATGATGCCGTGACCGTCGATCACGATCATGGCGTCGGGAATGGTGTGGAGAATGGAGCGGAGGTGGGTTTCGCGGGTGCGCAGCGCCTCCTCGACCTGCTTTTCCTCGTCGACGTCGAGAAAGATGCCGCTGAGATGACGGGCCGCGCCGGCTTCGTCCCGAATGACCCCGGCCCGGGCGCGGATCCACTGCCCGTTGCCGGAGGCATTCGCCACCCTGAAAGACACGTCGAAGCTGCCGCCGCGCTCGGAGACGCGCTTGATTGCGCTCTCGACCCGCTCCCTGTCCGCGGGCTGAAGCCGCGACAGGAAGAGCTCGTAGGTCGCTGGCTGATCCCGCTCGATCCCGAGCAGAGCCCTGGTGGTGTCGGACCAGTCCAATTCCCGTGTCGCGAGGTCGAGATCCCAGGTGCCGACGCCAAACCCTTCGATCCGAACGCGAAAACGTTCGCCCCGACCATCGTCGTGCAAGTGCGTTACGCGGGTCGGCGACAAATGATGCTCCTATTCTGATGCGGCGGCTCCGGACGCGGTTACCGCTCCCTAATGTCGCTCAAGGCGGGGTCGGTGGCAAGTTCCGTCGCTTGCGGATTGACTGCAGGCCGGGCGCCGGCGGCCTCCTTGATCTATCTCATCTCCAAGTGCGGAGGCCGGCGTAGATTTCATCAAGGTTTCTGCACTGGAGAATTCCGATGACATACGCGACGGTGATGGTCAGCCTGGCGCTCGATCAGTCCAACGAGGCGCGTCTTCAGGTTGCCGGTGAACTCGCCGAGCGATTCGAGGCGGCCATCGTCGGGGTCGCCGCGGCACAGTTCGCACCGCCGCTCTATTTCACCGACGGCGCCGAGGCGCAAGCGCTGATCGACGAGGGCGAGGCCTCGGTCAAGCGGCGGCTGGCTGGCCTCGAGGCGCAATTCCGGGCCGCGACCAAGAATCGCGGCGGACATGCCGAGTGGCGCAGCGCCATGGACTTTCCGGCGCGATTCGCCCTGGCGCAGGCGCGCTGCGCCGACATCGTCGTGAGCGGCGGACAGAGCCCGGCCTTCTCCGATGCGTTCGCGCTTGCAAGCCCCAAGGATCTGGTGATGCAGGCCGGCCGTCCGCTTCTCGTCGTCCCCGACCGGGTCAACTGGCTCGACCTGCGCAGCGTGCTGGTGGCGTGGAAGGACACGCCGGAGGCGCGGCGGGCGGTGGCCGATGCGCTGCCGATGCTGCGCAAGGCGAGGGACGTCACCATCGCCGCAATTCCGGAGCGCGACGACGACCGTTCGGTCGTGACCGCAGGCGTCACCGACGTTGCCGCCTGGCTCGCCCGTCACGGCGTCGCCGCGACGGCGCGAATCTGCGAAGGCGCCCGGAACGAGACCACCGCCGCGCAGCTGGAGAAAGTCGCCGGCGATGTCGATGCCGGCCTGATCGTAGCGGGCGCCTATGGTCATTCGAGATTTCGTGAACTGATCCTGGGAGGCGTCACCCAATATCTGGTCACGCAGACTGCCCGCAGCGTGCTGCTGTCGCATTGACGGCCGGCCGGAATCGAATCGAGGAGGACGCGCCGTGTACAAATTTCTTGAACAGACCGTTGACGGCTACATGACGCGCAACGTCAAGACGGTGCAGCGCGGCCTCGACTTGTTCGAGCTCAGCGAGATGTTCGAGACCGACGACTTCAACTCCTATCCGGTCGAGGACGACGGGCAGGTGGTCGGCATCGTCACCAAGTTCGACATCCTGAAGTGCTTCGCCTTCACGCCGACCCAGATGTTGCCGCGCTACGACGATCTGATGAGCCGCAAGATCGGCGACGTCATGACGCCCGAGTTCATCTATGTCAGTCCCGACACGCGCCTGACGCGCGTGCTCCAGATCATGGTCGAGCACCGCATCAGGAGCATCATCGTGCTCGACAGCGCGCAGAAGCTGGTCGGAATCATCGCCCGCGAGGATGTGATCGCGGCACTCAAGGCGACGGCCCGCGACTGATCGACCATCCCTGATCGGAATTCGCTGTCGGCTCCGTGATTATACGGAGGCCGCGCCCCTTCGCGCGTCACGTTCGACCCGCTTTCCCGCATCCGCTGGAAAGAAAGAGCCTTTGGCGTCATCGAGAACGCCGAAGCGAAGCTTCGGTCGCGGCGCCGGATCAGAGGTCTCCTTCCACGCGAAACATCCCGGCTGCGATGCGGAAATCTGTCGGGAATTAACGGATCTTCGTCAGTTCCGAAGAACTTAAGTGCCGTTCTTGATTTCAATCAATTCCCGGTGAAGGTGAATGTGGTTTTTGGCGCTGTGTTCTTTCAGAGAGAATCCGCATGAGCCAGCCCTCCATCTCCAAATCCATGACCATCGGTGAAAGCGGCTTGGCTGTCGTGTTCGCAGTCACCGCCTTCCTCTGCGTAATCGCCTCGGCCAAGGCGCTCGATGCGCCGTTCGCCTTCCACGCCGCGCTCGGCGCGGCGGCGAGCTTGGCAGCGGTGTTTGTCATCATCAACCGCTACCTCGACCGCCCGGCGGCGCTGCCGCCGCAGGAGATCAACGGTCGCCCGAACTACAACATGGGCCCGATCAAGTTCTCCTCCTTCATGGCGATGTTCTGGGGCATTGCCGGCTTCCTGGTCGGTCTCATCATCGCCTCGCAGCTGGCCTGGCCCGCGCTGAACTTCGATCTGCCCTGGACCAGCTTCGGCCGTTTGAGGCCGCTGCACACCTCCGCGGTGATCTTCGCCTTTGGCGGCAACGTCCTGCTCGCGACTTCCTTCTACGTGGTGCAGAAGTCCTGCCGTGCGCGCCTCGCCGGCGATCTCGCGCCGTGGTTCGTCGTGGTGGGCTACAATTTCTTCATTCTGATCGCCGGCACCGGCTATCTGCTCGGCGTTACCCAGTCGAAGGAATATGCCGAGCCGGAATGGTACGCCGATCTGTGGCTGACCATCGTCTGGGTCGTCTATCTGCTCGTCTTCCTTGTCACCATCATCAAACGCAAGGAACCGCACATCTTCGTCGCGAACTGGTTCTATCTCGCTTTCATCGTGACGATCGCGGTGCTGCATCTCGGCAACAACCCGGCACTTCCGGTCTCGGTGTTCGGCTCCAAGTCCTACGTCGCCTGGGGCGGCATCCAGGACGCCATGTTCCAGTGGTGGTACGGCCACAACGCGGTCGGCTTCTTCCTGACCGCCGGCTTCCTCGCCATCATGTACTACTTCATCCCGAAGCGCGCCGAGCGGCCGATCTATTCCTACCGGCTGTCGATCATCCACTTCTGGGCGCTGATCTTCCTGTATATCTGGGCAGGTCCCCACCATCTGCACTACACGGCGCTGCCTGACTGGACGCAGACGCTCGGCATGACCTTCTCGATCATGCTGTGGATGCCCTCCTGGGGCGGCATGATCAACGGCCTGATGACGCTGTCGGGCGCCTGGGACAAGCTGCGCACCGACCCCGTGCTGCGCATGCTCGTGGTCTCCGTCGCCTTCTACGGCATGTCGACCTTCGAAGGCCCGATGATGTCGATCAAGGTGGTCAATTCGCTCAGCCACTACACCGACTGGACCATCGGCCACGTGCATTCCGGTGCGCTCGGCTGGGTCGGCTTCGTCTCCTTCGGCGCGCTGTACTGCCTGGTGCCGTGGGCCTGGAATCGCAAGGGGCTCTACAGCCTGAAGCTCGTCAACTGGCACTTCTGGGTCGCGACTCTCGGCATCGTCCTCTACATCTCGGCGATGTGGGTGTCCGGCATCCTGCAGGGTCTGATGTGGCGCGCCTACACCTCGCTCGGCTTCCTCGAATACTCTTTCATCGAGACCGTCGAGGCGATGCATCCCTTCTACATCATCCGCGCAGCCGGCGGCGGCCTGTTCCTGATCGGAGCGCTGATCATGGCCTATAATCTCTGGATGACGGTTCGCGTCGGCGAGGCGGAAGTCCAGATGCCCGTCGCTCTTCAGCCGGCGGAATGAGGAGCAAACAATGTCATTCTGGACACGTCATCAAGTCTTCGAAAAGAACTCGATCATCCTGGTCGTCGGCATCCTGCTGGTGATCGCGATCGGCGGTCTCGTCGAGATCACCCCGTTGTTCTACCTCAAGAGCACGATCGAGAAGGTCGACGGGGTCAGGCCCTACACGCCGCTTGAGCTCGCCGGGCGCAACGTCTACGTCCGCGAGGGCTGCTATCTCTGCCACTCGCAGATGATCCGGCCGCTGCGCGACGAGGTCGAGCGTTACGGTCACTTCTCGCTCGCCGCCGAGAGCATGTTCGACCACCCGTTCCAGTGGGGCTCCAAGCGTACCGGTCCCGATCTCGCCCGCGTCGGCGCCAAATATTCCGACGACTGGCACGTGACCCATCTGACCAATCCGCGCGCGATCGTGCCGCAGTCGGTGATGCCGGGCTATCCGTTCCTCAGCCGCAACGAGCTCGATCCGGACTCCATCGCCGATCACATGCGCACGCTGAGAACCGTCGGTGTGCCCTACACCGATGACCAGATCGCCAGCGCCGGTGCCGACATGAAGGCTCAGGCCGATCCGGAGAATGCGGGCACCGACGCCTTCAACAAGCGCTACGCCAAGGCCGTCGTGCGCAATTTCGACGGCAAGGCCGGCACGCCGACCGAGATGGACGCGCTGATCGCGTACCTGCAGATGCTCGGCACCCTGGTCGACTTCAAGATCTACAACGAGAAAGCCAATCTTCGCTGAGAAGGCATGAACGATGAAAGCCATCCTGACAGTCCACAATCTAGCGTCCGAGCTCGTGACGACGATCTGGACCCCGGTGTTCGTCGCGATCTTTCTCGCGATCGTCGCCTACGCTTTTTGGCCCCGTAACAAGGCTGCCTTCGACGAAGCAGCGCACCTGCCGTTGCGGGAGGAGTGAGAGACATGACCGACCATCATAGCGACATCGATTCCGTCTCCGGCAAGTCCACAACCGGGCACGAGTGGGACGGCATCAAGGAGCTCAACACACCGCTGCCACGCTGGTGGGTGATCACCTTCTACCTCACCATCGTCTGGGCAATCGCCTACTGGGTCGTCTATCCGGCCTGGCCGCTGATCTCCAGCAACACCACGGGCATGTTCGGCTACTCCTCGCGCGCCGACGTCGCGGTCGAGCTCGCCAACCTCGAGAAGATCCGCGGTGACAAGATGGCGGCGCTGGGTACCGCTTCGCTCGCCGACATCGAGAAGGACCCGGCCTTGCTGGCGCTCGCCCGTGCCAAGGGCAAGACCGTGTTCGGCGACAATTGCGCGCCGTGCCACGGCTCCGGCGCCGCCGGCGCCAAGGGCTATCCGAACCTGAACGACGACGACTGGCTGTGGGGCGGCACGCTCGACCAGATCATGCAGACCATCCAGTTCGGCGCGCGCTCCGGTCATGCCAAGACGCATGAGGGCCAGATGCTCGCCTTCGGCAAGGACGGCGTGCTGAAGCCGGACGAGATCGTCACGGTCGCCAATTACGTGCGCTCGCTGTCGGGCCTGCCGACCCGCCAGGGCTTCGACAAGGCCAAGGGTGAGAAGATCTTCGCGGAAAACTGCGTTGCCTGCCACGGCGACGGCGGCAAGGGCAACCAGGAGATGGGCGCACCGAACCTGACCGACAAGATCTGGCTCTATGGCTCCGACGAAGCGGCTCTGATCGAGACCATCAGCCAAGGCCGCGCCGGCGTGATGCCGGCCTGGGAAGGGCGGCTCGATCCCGCCACCATCAAGGCGATGGCGGTCTACGTCCACTCGCTCGGCGGCGGAAAGTAGCAGATCCGCGGCTCAAAGGCTTCAAACGGGGGTGAACAAAAGTGCCCCCGTTTGAGCTGGATCAACTGGCGCGGCGGTGTCGGGTCTAGGTTTAATCGCACCTCTTTTTAGAAGTTCCAAGCGATGAACAAGACCGTCAACCCGAACGAGCTCAAGCCTGCCGGCGACGTCGGGCCGCTCTATGCGGCCCGCAAGAAGGTCTATCCCCAGAGCGTCTCCGGCACGTTTCGCCGGATCAAGTGGGGCCTGATGGCGGTCTGCCTCGGCGTCTACTACTTCCTGCCGTTCGTGCGCTGGAACCGCGGCCTCGGTGCCCCCAGCCAGGCGGTGCTGATCGATCTTCCCAACAGTCGCTTCTACTTCTTCTTCATCGAGCTGTGGCCGCAGGAGGTCTACTACTTTACCGGCCTGCTGATCGTGGCCGCGGTGGCGCTGTTCCTGATGAACTCGGTCGGCGGCCGCATCTGGTGCGGCTATCTCTGTCCGCAGACCGTGTGGACCGACGTCTTCTATGCCGTCGAGCGCCTGATCGAGGGTGACCGCCGCGAGCGGATGAAGAAGGACAAATCGTCCGATCCGCTGAAGCTCGAGCGGATATCCGAGATCGTGCTCAAGCATTCGATCTGGCTCATGATCGCCTGGTGGACCGGCGGCGCCTGGGTGCTCTACTTCAACGACGCGCCGACCCTGGTGAAGGAGCTCGTCACCTTCCAGGGGCCGATGATCGCCTATATCTGGATCGGCATCCTCACCGCGACGACCTACGTCCTCGCCGGCTACATGCGCGAGCAGGTCTGCACCTACATGTGCCCGTGGCCGCGCATCCAGGCCGCGCTCACCGACGAATGGGCGCTCAACGTCACCTATCGCTACGACCGCGGCGAGAAGCGTACCTCGGTCAAGAAGGCCGCCGAGCTGCGCGCGCTCGGCCAGCAGGTCGGCGACTGCGTCGATTGCTACCAATGCGTCGCGGTCTGCCCGACCGGCATCGACATCCGCAACGGACCGCAGATGGAATGCATCCAGTGCGGCCTCTGCATCGACGCCTGCGACAACGTGATGGCCAAGATCGGCCGTCCGAAGCGGCTGATCGGCTACGACAACGACATCAACATCCATCGCCGCCAGGAAGGCAAGGCGCCGATCTACCGGATCGTCCGGCCGCGCACCATCGTCTACAGCGCGATCATCGCCGCGATTGGCGGCTTCATGGTCTACATGCTCGCAACCCGCAGCCTGCTCGACGTCAACGTGCTGCATGACCGCAACCCGGTCGCGGTCAAGCTCAGCGACGGCTCGATCCGCAACGCCTACACGGTGCGGCTGCTGAACAAGAGCGGCTACGATCGCGCCATCGCCATCGACGTGGAGGGGCCGATCAACCCGACGATGCACGTCGTCGGCGCCGATTCGGTGACGCCGGACCGGCCGATCATCGTGATCCCGCGCGACTCCACCAGCGAGCTGCGGCTGCTCGTCACCGCGCCGGCTGAAAACAATCCGGAGAAGTCGATTCCGGTCCGCTTCCACGTCATGGACATCGGGCTGGGCGTCGCCGCGAGCGCCACCGACAATTTCGTCGCGCCGTAAGTCCAGGAGAGCATCATGTCATCCAAGCCGCTGACCGGAACCAAGGTCTTCCTGATGCTGCTCGCCTTCTTCGGCCTCGTGATCGGCGTCAACGTCACGATGATGAAGCTCGCGATCGCGACGCTGCCCGGCACCGAGGTCGACAGCCCCTATGCCGCCGGCCTGACCTACGACCGCGAGATCTCGGCGGCGCAGGACCAGGCCGCGCGCAAATGGAAGGTCAACGCCCATATCGAGCGCCGCAACGACGGCAGCGCCGTGGTCCAGGTCGAGGCGCGCGATGCCGGCGGCCAGCCGATCTCCGGACTGAAATTCGGCGGACGGCTGGAGCGGCCGACCGACAAGCGCGCCGATCTCGCCGTCGAGCTCACCGAGGCCGGCATCGGTCTCTATCGCGGCGATGCCGCATCCGTCGCGCCGGGCCAGTGGGACCTGGTGATCGAGGGCGAGGCGCGGGGCACGCGCGTGTTCCTGTCGCGCAACCGCGTGATCCTGAACTGAAGGATTTTGTCATGCAGGTCACGCGCGATTTCTCTCACTACGTTCGCGAAGCGGGCGAGGGCGTCCAGCACATCGATCTCGCGGTCGAAGGCGTTCACTGCGCCGGCTGCATGGCCAAGATCGAACGCGGCCTGTCCGCCATCCCCGACGTCACGCTGGCGCGCGTCAATCTCACCGACCGCCGCGTCGCGCTGGAATGGAAGGCGGGCACACTCGACCCCGGCCGCTTCATCGACCGGCTCGAAGAGCTCGGCTACAAGGCCTACCCGTTCGAAACCGAGAGCGCTGAGGTGGCGGAGGTCGCCGAATCGCGCTTCCTGCTGCGCTGCCTCGGCGTCGCCGCCTTCGCCACCATGAACGTGATGATGCTGTCGATCCCGGTGTGGTCGGGCAACGTCTCGGACATGCTGCCCGAGCAGCGTGACTTCTTTCACTGGCTCTCGGCGCTGATCGCGCTGCCGGCGGCCGCCTATGCCGGCCAGCCGTTCTTCCGCTCGGCGTGGCGCGCGCTGTCGGCCAAGACGACCAACATGGACGTGCCGATCTCGATCGGCGTGATCCTGGCGCTCGGCATGTCGGTGGTCGAGACCATCCACCACGCCGAGCACGCCTATTTCGACGCGGCGATCATGCTGCTGACTTTCCTGCTGGTCGGCCGCTTCCTCGACCAGAACATGCGACGGCGAACCCGCGCGGTCGCCGGCAATCTCGCCGCGCTGAAGGCGGAGACGGCGGCCAAGTTCGTCGGTCCCGACGAGATCTCGCAGGTGCCGGTGGCCGCGATCCATCCCGGCGACATCGTGCTGCTCAGGCCCGGCGAGCGTTGCGCGGTCGACGGCACCGTGATCGAGGGGCGTTCGGAGATCGACCAGAGCCTGATCACCGGCGAGACGCTCTACGTCACGGCCGAGCAGGGCACGCCGGTCTATGCGGGCTCGATGAATATCTCCGGCACGCTGCGGGTGCGGGTCTCGGCGGCATCCGAGGCGACCTTGCTGGCCGAGATCACCCGACTGCTCGACAACGCGTTGCAGGCGCGCTCGCGCTACATGCGGCTGGCCGACCGCGCCTCGCGGCTTTATGCGCCGGTGGTGCATGCGACCGCGCTTCTGACCATCCTTGGCTGGGTCATCGCCGGCGCGAGCTGGCATGATGCGATCGTGACGGGCGTCGCCGTGCTGATCATTACCTGCCCGTGCGCGCTGGGCCTCGCCATTCCGACCGTGCAGACCATCGCCTCCGGCGCGATGTTCAAGTCCGGCGTGCTGCTCAATTCCGGCGACGCGATCGAGCGGCTGGCCGAGGCGGACCATGTCATTTTCGACAAGACCGGCACGCTGACGCTGCCCGATCTCGAAGTGATGAATGCCGCCGATATCCCCGCCGACATCTTCGACGTCGCCGGCCGGCTCGCACTGTCGAGCCATCATCCGGTTGCCGCCGCCGTGGCGCAGGCTGCCGGCGCCAAATCGCCCGTTGTCGGTGCGGTCGAAGAGGCCGGTCAGGGCGTCCGCGCGACCGTGGACGGCGTCGAGCTCCGCCTTGGCCGCCCCTCCTTCTGCGGTGCGGAGGCGCTGATCGGCAGCACTATCGTCGATCCCGAGGCCTCCATCGTCGCATTCAGCAGAGGCAGTGAGCGGTTCGTCCTCTCGGTCCGCCAGGGCCTGCGGCCGGATGCCAAGGTTGTGATCGCGGCGCTGAAGGCGCGCAATATCGGCATCGAGATCCTCTCCGGCGATCGCGAGCCGGCCGTGAGGGCGGCGGCCGAAGCGCTTGAAATTCCCGAATGGCGCGCCGGCGTCACGCCGGCCGACAAGATCGCGCGGATCGAGGAACTGAAGCAGCGCGGCGCCAAGGTGCTGATGGTCGGCGACGGCATGAACGACGCGCCGTCGCTGGCGGCGGCCCATGTCTCAATGTCGCCGATCTCGGCTGCGCATCTCAGCCAGGCCACCGCCGACCTCGTCTTCCTCGGCCGGCCGCTCGCCCCGGTGGTTGCCGCCATCGACGCTTCGCGCAAGGCGCTGCACCTGATGCGGCAAAACCTTTGGCTCGCCATCGGCTACAATGTGCTCGCGGTGCCGGTTGCGATCAGTGGCATCGTGACGCCGCTGATCGCGGCGGCCGCCATGAGCGGATCCTCGATCCTGGTCATGCTGAATTCGCTGCGTGCGCGCACGTCCTCGCGGGAGATCGTGTGATGGAGATCCTGGTCATCCTGGTCCCGCTGGCCTTGATGCTCGGCGGCGCCGGCCTCGTCGCTTTCCTGTGGTCGCTCAAGAGCGGCCAGTACGACGATCTCGACGGTGCCGCCTGGCGCGCCATTGCCGACGACGAGCCGCCGCAGGAAGTCCCGGCCAAGCGCTAGAGCGTTTTCGAGCGAAGTGGACACCGGTTCGCGTGAAGAAAACGCGTCAAAACAAGAATCTAGAGCTTCGGTTCTGATT